>NZ_CAJMZL010000012.1:0-200793 GCF_905220305.1 Caballeronia sp. J97
GCGCGAAAACATCTTCGTGACGGATCTGGCCGGCGTGGTCTACAAGGGCCGCGCGGAACTGATGGACCCGGACAAGGAGTTGTTCGCGCGCGAGACCAACGCGCGCACGCTCGCCGAAGTGATGGAAGGCGCGGACGTGTTCCTCGGTTTGTCCGCGGGCGGCGTGCTCAAGCAGGACATGGTCAAGCAAATGGCCGCGAAGCCGCTGATTCTCGCGCTCGCGAATCCGACGCCGGAAATCCTGCCGGAGCTCGCGCTCGAAGTGCGTCCCGACGCCGTGCTCGCCACCGGTCGCACGGACTACCCGAACCAGGTCAACAACGTCCTGTGCTTTCCGTTCATCTTCCGTGGCGCGCTCGACGTGGGCGCGACCGTCATCACAAAGGAAATGGAAATCGCGGCGGTTAATGCGATCGCTGAACTCGCGCGTCAGGAGCAGAGCGATATCGTCGCCACCGCTTACGGCATTCAGGATTTGTCGTTCGGCCCGGAATATCTGATTCCGAAGCCCTTCGATCCGCGCCTGATCGTGAAGATCGCGCCGGCCGTCGCGAAGGCCGCGATGGATTGCGGCGTGGCCACGCGTCCGATCGAGGACATGGAGGCCTACGAGCAGCATCTGCAGCAGTTCGTCTACCACAGCGGCACGACGATGAAGCCCGTGTTCCAGCTCGCGCGCAGCGTGGAGCCGGAGAAGAAGCGCATCGTGTTCGCGGAAGGCGAGGAGGAGCGCGTGCTGCGCGCGGTGCAGATCGCCGTCGATGAAAAGATCGCGAAGCCGATTCTCATCGGCCGTCCGGCGGTGATTCAGCAGCGCATCCAGAAGTTCGGCCTGCGTCTCGCGCCGGGCGTCGATTTCAGCGTGGTCGACACGGATCACGACGAGCGCTATCGCGATTTCTGGCAGTCGTACGCGAAGATGATGGCGCGCAAGGGCATCAGCCAGCAGATGGCGAAGCTCGAAATGCGCCGCCGCACGACGCTGATCGGCGCGATGCTGGTGCAGAAGGGCGAGGCCGACGGCATGATCTGCGGCACGGTGAGCACGACGCATCGTCATCTGCACTTCATCGATCAGGTGATCGGCAAGAAGGAAGGCGCGAAGGTCTACGCGGCGATGAACGCGCTCGTATTGCCGGGGCGTCAGATTTTCCTCGTCGATACGCACGTGAACGTCGATCCGACGCCCGAGCAGCTCGCCGAAATCACGATGCTGGCGGCCGAAGAGGTGAAGCGCTTCGGCATCGCGCCGAAGATCGCGCTGTTGTCGCACTCGAACTTCGGCACGAGCAACGCGCCGACCGCGCAGAAGATGCGCGACGTGCTCGCGATCCTGAAGGAGCGCGCGCCCGATCTCGACGTGGACGGCGAAATGCACGGGGACGTCGCGCTCGATTCGCGGCTTCGCAAGGAAGTGCTGCCCGAATCGACGCTGGAAGGCGACGCGAACCTGCTGATCCTGCCGAACATCGATGCGGCGAACATCTCGTACAACCTGCTGAAGACGGCGGCGGGAAGCGGCATCGCGATCGGGCCGATCCTGCTCGGCGCGGCGAAGCCGGTTCACGTGCTGACGTCGTCGGCGACGGTGCGGCGCATCGTCAACATGACGGCGTTGCTGGTGGCGGATGCGTCGGCGGCGCGCTGATCGCGGCTTTCCGGGTCACGCTGAAACGCGGCGGTTTCCGCCGCGTTTTTTTTGCGCAAAAAAAAAGCGTGCCGTGGGTACACGGCACGCCCGAGAAAAAGCAAGAAGGAATGTCTGCTTTTACCCGCAAAACGCAGGATCGCCGGCGAGCGCGATGCCGTGAAGCTGGCGACCAGTGAGGCGGCTGGTCCAGAGGCTTCGAGATCCCACGAGCCAATTATTATCCCGTGCGAGATAAAAATCCCTCAGATTAAGGCTAATTCATCAGATCATAGTCGTATCGGAATTTGCTCGTTTTCGACAGACTGAGAAAAAATTTCCGATTTTCCGCCGAACGTTGCTTCGCCCTGTCATTAGCGATACCCTTACATCTTTCATGGTCGTCGAATTCTGGTGTAACGCGAGGACAACCGCCCGGTGACACGCGCGAGCGCTTTCTCCTTTTTCGTCGCCTTTTGCGTCCTGCTGGGCGCGTGTGGCAAGGATGAACCTCGAGGCGGCGTTCAGGAAACGGTTGCTTCGGCGAGTCCCGCGCCGGTCTTGCCGGCGGAACCGGTCCGCGAGGCGCAGATGCGTCCGCGCGACGCGACCGGCGGGCAGGCGCGCGACGGGCTGGCCACCGTCCACATTGCGCAACTGCCCAGGCAGGCGGTCGCGACACTGCGGCTGATCGAAGCGGGCGGCCCTTTCCCTTTCGAGAAGGACGGCGTCGTGTTCGGCAATCGCGAGCGTCTGCTACCGCGGCAAGCGCGCGGCTACTACCACGAATACACCGTTCCCACGCCTCGCGCGAGGGATCGCGGCGCGCGCCGGATCGTGTGCGGCGGCCCGAAGAAGCAGCTTGGCGACTGCTACTACACGGACGATCATTACGCCAGTTTCAAACGCATTGCGGACTAACCACGGGATTAACGGCATGAGCGACAACATCTACGCGCACGACCACAGCGTCGCGAGTGATCTTTTCGCCACCGGCGATGGCAACCTGTTTCAGCGAGTATTGCGGCTACGCATGACAGAACACGACAACAGACCCGACGACGAGACCAGGCCCGAGGAGCTGCACCCGCAAGAGGATCCGGAAGCGCTGTTCGCCACCGTGAGGCCGAACATCGTGCAGTCGATCCGCGCTTTTCGCGTGCAGGAGCTCGCCGACGAGGCCAATCGTCTGGGCCAGCATTTTCTCTACGCCTATCTCGGCCAGGCGCAGAGCAAGCAGGAAGTGCTCGAGACCATCGCCACGTCGTTTCTGTTTCCCAAGCACTTTGGCAAGAACTACGACGCGCTCTACGATTCGCTCACCGATCTCGTCCATAAGGCGGGCTCGCAACCGGGCTTTGTGATCGTGCTCGAACAACTGCCGATCGCGCAGAAATTCGACAAGGAAGGCCGCGAGGTGTTGCTCGACGTATTCCGCGACGCGGCGGAATTCTGGGGAGAGAGAAAGGTGGCCTTCCGCGTGTTCTACTCGTTCGTTTGAATCAGCGCGGCCCGCGCGAAGCCGGGTCAGTCAAGATCAGCAACAGCCCGATGTGCGTGTCCGGAAGGCGCGTTAATCGGGCTGTTTTCGTTCGTGTTCGCTGACTGATCTGCGGGCGTTACCAGCCGCCCCAGCGCGCAGCCAGCGCCGCGAGCACCGCGATGCCGGCCGTCTCCGTGCGCAGCACGCGCGGGCCGAGCCCGAGTGCTGCAAACCCCGCATCGATGATTGCGCTTTCTTCGGCGGGCGAGAAACCCGCCTCCGGTCCGATCAGCAAGGTGACGGGGTGCGCCGGCGGATCGACGGGCAGCGACGCGAAGCTCACTTCGGCGCGAGGCGAAAGAAGCAGCCGTAGCTCGCCATCGGCGGCGGCGGGCAGATCGGCGAGCCACGCGTCGAGATCGCGCGGTGGTGCGACCTCGGGCACGCGATTGCGTCCGCATTGCTCGCATGCCGCGCGCGTGAGCGCCTGCCAGTGCGCTTGCCGCTTCAGCGCGCGGTCGCCGGCGAGACGCACGACGCCGCGCTCGGCCGTGATCGGCGCAATGCCCGACACGCCGAGCTCCACGGCCTTCTCGATGAGCCAGTCCATCTTGTCGCCGCCGGCCACCCCTTGCGCGACCGTCACGCGATAAGGCGGCTCGGCTTCGCGCTCGCTGTGCTCGTCGATGCGCGCGGTCGCGGCACGTTTGGCGATGTCGACGAGTTCGCCGCGATATTCGCCGCCGCGGCCGTCGAACAGCGTGATCGCATCGCCTGTTTGGAGGCGTAAAACGTGCACGTGACGCACGACGTCATCGGGGAGGGGAAGGGTTTGGCCCACGCGAAGCGGGCCGTCGACATGAAAACGTGGCATGAATGGTCGATCGCGAACGTTCTGTCCGCGGATAGTGGTGATGCCTGACGGCGATGCTGCGCGTCAGCGCAGATGCCGCGCGATTGCCCAGCGATAACCGTCCGGGTCCTCGAACTGCGCGAAGCGGTCGCCCCAGAACTGGTCCTGCGGCTCGATGAGCGCCTTCGCGCCGACCGCGAGCGCCTGCTGGAAAGCGGTGTCGACGTCGTCGACATACAGATAGAACGACTGCGGCGCCATCTGCCCCGCGCTCTTCGGCGTGCGCGCCTGTGAGCCGTAGGCGCCTTCGGGCGCGAACATCACGATCAACTGTCCGCGATACATCATCTCGACGTGGATGATCGTGCCGTCGTCGTTCACGCTGTCGCGCACCGCGAAGCCCAGCGCCTTTTCATAGAACGCGATGCTCACGCGCGCGTCGCGCACGGTGAGGTACGGAGTCAACCAGGGCACGTCGGCTGGGCGAGGGTCGGTCATCGAAAGCACTCCTTGAAGCCTTGCTGCTGCACAGTGGGGAACATTTTGCCATGAAGCCGTACGAACAATGGGCCGGCAAGAAACTTGCAAAAAAGGCCGCGCGCCGGACGGATTTCGACGGATGAACGTCCGTTGCCGGCGCGCGATACCGTGTAACGTCGAGGGTTGTCACGCTGTCGTGACACTGTGGTACCGATTGCGACGCACGCGGCGCGGCGCGGTTCCCGCAGATCGCCGACGCGTGAATTGCACGGAACATGCCCGCGTCCGGGACGCCTGGCCGCAGCGGACTCGCTCCTTACAGGCGCGTGTCAATCGGACCGGTCTGTTAGAATGACGGCCTCCCGATCCTCGTCGTTTCTCGTCGCTCCGGTCCTGAAAACGTTGTGTCCCGCGGGTCCGGCTCGAGTGAGAAGTACTGCAAGAGAAGCACCGCGGATCATTTCAGGACCTGCCCCAGACTCGACATGACGACCCCGACCTCCAGCCAGACCGCCCCCATGGCCAACGCAATCCGCGCGCTTGCCATGGACGCCGTTCAACAAGCCAATTCCGGTCACCCCGGCATGCCGATGGGCATGGCCGAAATCGGCGTCGCGCTGTGGTCGCGCCATCTGAAGCACAATCCGACGAACCCGCACTGGTTCGATCGCGACCGTTTCGTTTTGTCGAACGGTCACGGCTCGATGCTGCTGTACTCGCTCCTGCATCTCACCGGCTACGACCTGCCGCTGAGCGAACTCAAGAACTTCCGCCAGCTGCATTCGAAGACGCCGGGCCACCCGGAAGTCGGCATGACGCCGGGCGTCGAGACGACCACCGGCCCGCTCGGCCAAGGTGTCGGCAATGCGGTCGGCATGGCGCTCGCCGAAGCGCTGCTCGCCGCCGAATTCAACAAGGCCGACGCGAAGATCGTCGATCACTACACGTATGTGTTTCTCGGCGACGGCTGCCTGATGGAAGGCATTTCGCACGAAGCCTGTTCGCTCGCGGGAACGCTCAAGCTGAATAAGCTGATCGCGCTGTACGACGACAACGGCATTTCGATCGACGGGCACGTCGAGCACTGGTTCCACGACGACACGCCGAAGCGCTTCGAAGCATACGGCTGGAACGTGATCCGCGCGGTGGACGGCCACAACGTCGACGCAGTCGACGCAGCCATCGCCGCTGCCAAGAAGTCGGACAAGCCGACGCTGATCTGCTGCCGCACGGTGATCGGCAAGGGCGCGCCGACGAAGGCGGGCGGTCACGACGCGCACGGCGCGCCGCTCGGCGACAAGGAAATCGCGGCGACGCGCGCGGCCATCGGCTGGAACTATGGTCCGTTCGAAATTCCGCAGGAAGTGTACGCGGCGTGGGACGCGAAGGAACAAGGCACGCACGCCGAAGCCGAGTGGAACAAGGCGTTCGATGCCTACCGCGCGAAGTACGCGAGCGAAGGCGCCGAATTCGCGCGCCGCATGAGCGGCGAATTGCCGGCGAACTGGGCGGAAAGCGCCGCGAAGATCATCGAGGACGCAAATCAGAAGGCCGAAACCGTCGCGACGCGCAAGGCATCGCAGAACACCATCGAAGGGCTGGCGGCGGCGTTGCCGGAACTGCTCGGCGGCTCGGCTGATCTGACGGGTTCGAATCTGACCAACTGGAAGGCGTCGAAGGCCGTTCGCGCTGCCGGAGATGCGGAAAACGCAAATCCCTCGGGCATCCAGTGGGGCAATCACATCAACTACGGCGTGCGCGAGTTCGGCATGAGCGCGGCCATCAACGGCATCGCGCTGCACGGCGGCTATCGTCCGTTCGGCGGCACGTTCCTCACGTTCTCCGATTACAGCCGCAACGCGCTGCGCGTCGCCGCGCTGATGAAGTCGCGCTCGATCTTCGTGTTCACGCACGATTCCATCGGCCTCGGTGAAGACGGCCCGACGCACCAGTCGATCGAGCACGTGTCGAGCCTGCGCCTGATCCCGAACCTGCAGACGTGGCGTCCGGCCGATACGGTCGAAACGGCCGTCGCATGGACGCACGCGATTGCGCATCACGGTCCGTCGACGCTGATCTTCAGCCGTCAGAATCTGCAATTCTCGACGCGCAACGATATCCAGATCGCCAATATCGCGAAGGGCGGCTATGTGCTGCGCGACTGGAACGACGACATCCCCGCGCGCAAGATCATCCTCATCGCAACGGGCTCGGAAGTGCAGCTCGCAATGGAAGCGATCGAGGCGCTGGCGAAGGAAGGCATCGGCGCACGCGTCGTGTCGATGCCCTGCACGAACGTGTTCGACAAGCAGGACGCCGAGTACCGCGAGCGCGTATTGCCCAAGGGCGTGGCGCGCGTGGCGATCGAGGCGGGCGTGACGGATTTCTGGCGCAAGTATGTGGGCCTCGAAGGCGGCGTGGTCGGCATCGACACGTTCGGCGAGTCGGCCCCGGCAGGCGCGCTGTTCAAGCACTTCGGCTTCACGGTTGAGAACGTCGTCAAGACGGCGAAGGCCGTTCTCGCCGCGTAAGGACTGACGTCAGCGAAGCAAGGTTTTTTTTAGCCACAGGAGATAGACCATGACGATTCGCGTTGCAATCAACGGCTACGGCCGGATCGGCCGCAACACGCTGCGCGCCCTCTATGAGAACGGCAAGAAGCACGATATCGAGATCGTCGCCATCAACGACTTGGGCGATGCCAAGACCAACGCGCACCTGACGCAATACGACACGGCGCACGGCAAGTTCCCGGGCGAAGTGTCGGTGGACGGCGATTACCTCGTCGTCAACGGCGACAAGATCCGCGTGCTGGCGAACCGCAACCCGGCCGAACTGCCGTGGGGCGAGCTGAAGGTCGACGTGGTGATGGAGTGCACGGGCTTCTTCACGACGAAGGAAAAGGCGAGCGCGCACATCAAGGGCGGCGCGAAGAAGGTGATCATTTCGGCGCCGGGCGGCAAGGACGTGGACGCGACCATCGTGTACGGCGTGAACCACAATGTGCTGAAGGCGTCGGACACGGTCATCTCGAACGCATCGTGCACGACGAACTGTCTGGCTCCGCTCGTCAAGCCGCTGAACGACAAGATCGGTCTGGTGAATGGTCTGATGACCACGATCCACGCATACACGAACGACCAGGTTCTGACGGACGTGTATCACGAAGACCTGCGCCGCGCGCGCTCGGCCACGCACAGCCAGATTCCGACGAAGACCGGCGCTGCATCGGCAGTCGGCCTCGTGCTGCCGGAACTGAACGGCAAGCTGGATGGCTACGCGATCCGTGTCCCGACGATCAACGTGTCGGTTGTCGATCTGTCGTTCATCGCCGCGCGCGACACGACCGTGGAAGAAATCAACAAGATCATGAAGGAAGCGTCGCAGGGCGAGCTGAAGGGCGTGCTCGGCTACAACGACGCGCCGCTCGTGTCGATCGACTACAACCACAACCCGGCTTCGTCGACGTTCGATTCGACGCTCACCAAGGTGTCGGGCCGTCTCGTGAAGGTGTCGAGCTGGTACGACAACGAGTGGGGCTTCTCGAACCGCATGCTGGACACGGCCGTGGCCCTCGCCAATGCCAAGTAAGGCGAAATAAGTTTCAGGCGCCTCTCGAAATGAACAAAGCCGCTCCTCGGAGCGGCTTTGTTTTTTGGTGCTTCGGTTTGTCTTACGCGAGCTTTTCGCGCAGGAACGAAACGACGTAAGGCGTAGCCGCCGCCGCGACCGTCGATGCGGTGGCGGGGTCCATGCCCATGCGCGCGGCGATCGATTCGGCGATGCGTCCGGTGAGGATGCCTTCGCCGCCTTCTTCCATCGATTTCAGAAAACCGTCGCCTCGAACGAGACCCGCGGCGAACGCGGCGAAAAAGCTCTTGCCGGGGTGATCGCCGAGCAAGCCCTGGTTCTGCTCTTCGGCATGCGCGTGCGCCGTCTCCGCGGCGGTGCTGAGCATCTGTTGACTATCTTCGGGGGTGAAGCCCTGATCGGTCAGTGCCTGCGTCGCTTGCGCGCCGTGCTCCGACGATAGAAATTCCGAAACGAGTTGTTGCATGTCCATCGACGCTGCTCCTCTTGATGTTCGCTGATTGCAGGGCAGCGCAAGCGGATAGAAATCTCCATCACGCACGGCCCTTGCTGAGACTGCGAACGATTCGAGAAGTGCCGGACTTTACTTGTTCGGGATCGGAAAATGCACGCCCGCGCGCTGCGCCGCATTGACGATGTGACCTTCGATCGCGCGGCCGGCCTTTTCGCCGTCGCGCGCCTTCAACGCCTCGATGATCACCGCGTGCTCGTGATACGTCGACAACACCAGTTCACGCCGATAAAACGGCAGACGCTGGCTTTCCTTCATGATGTCGGCGCTGCCGCGCAGGATTGATTCGATCGCCGCGTTGCCCGCGAGACTCACGATGCGCATATGGAACGCAAAGTCGAGCTGCGCCGCTTCCTCGAGCGCCGATTCCGTCAGCGCCGCGTGGAGCGAGTCGAGATTGTCGTCGAGCCAGTCGATATCCGCATCGCCGATCGAATGGGCCGCCAGGCGTGCGACGAATCCTTCCAGCGCGAAGCGCATCTGATACGTGTCAGGCAGCGACGCCTGATCCGCGAAACGCCACGGATGCGCGGTGCTCGCCTGCGCGCTGTTGACATACACCCCCTTGCCCGGGCGGATGTGCAGCATGCCGAGTGCTTCGAGTGTCGAGAGCGCCTCGCGCAGCGACGCCCGGCTGATCGCCAATTCTTCGGATAATTGCCGCTGCGCCGGCAGCAGGCTCCCGACCGGATACATGCTCGATTCGATGCGTTCTCGAATGGTCGCGATCGCGGCGTCGGTCACAGTGTGCGGGACGTTTTTCATAAGAAGAAAACAGTATTGGCCGGTCTGACCGCCATTGTATGCGCGGGCCGAACGCCCGTGTGAAGCTCAGTTTTCCGTCCAATTTCGTGCCCGCCTCGAACAGGGTAAACCGCTACGAACGCTTTCTTGACGGCGCTATATCGGTTTTCTAATATTCCCCATCACAGCACTGGTCCGACCAGTCGGAACAGTTGCTCGGTTCTTGAAACATTACACGAGGAGACGGTCGTGTCGAGATTTCTGAATTCGCTGTTCGGCAGGGTGATGATCGCGCTGGTCATCGGCGTCGTGGTGGGCGCGCTATTTCCGCATTTCGGGCAGTCGTTGCGGCCTCTGGGCGACGGCTTTCTGAAGCTCATCAAGATGGTGATCGGGCCGATCGTGTTCTGCGTCGTCGTTAGCGGCATGGCGAGCGCGGGCGATCTGAAGAAAGTGGGCCGCGTCGGGCTGAAGGCGGTCGTCTACTTCGAGATCATGACCACGCTCGCGTTGGTGATCGGCGCGATTCTCGCGTGGGTCACGCGCCCGGGTGTCGGCATGAACATCGACCTGCATACGCTCAACGCCGCTTCTCTCTCGACCTACACGGAGCACGCGAAGAGCCTGAAGGACACCGCGGGCTTTCTGCTGAAGATCATCCCCGATACCGCGGTCGACGCCTTCGCGAAAGGCGACATCCTGCAGGTGCTCGTGTTCGCCATCCTGTTCGGCTCGGCGCTCTCGATGCTCGGCGACAAGGCGCAACGCGTGACGGTCTTCATCGACGAACTGTCGCACGTGTTCTTCCGCATCATGGCGTTCATCATCAAGCTCGCGCCGCTCGGCGTGCTCGGCGCGATCGCGTTCACGACCGGCCAGTACGGCGTCGCGTCGCTCAAGCAGCTCGGTCTGCTCGTGGTCGTCTTCTATGCGAGCTGCTTCCTGTTCGTGTTCGTCGTGCTGGGCGTCGTGATGCGCCTCGCGGGCTTCTCGATCTTCAAGCTCGTGCGGTATTTGCGCGAAGAACTGTCGATCGTGCTCGGCACCGCGTCGTCGGACGCCGTGCTGCCGCAAATCATGCGCAAGCTCGAATGGATGGGCGTGAAGGATTCGACCGTCGGTCTCGTGATTCCGACCGGCTATTCGTTCAACCTCGACGGCTTTTCGATCTATCTCACGCTCGCGGTGATTTTCATCGCCCAGGCGACCAACACGCCGCTGTCGCTGCATGACCTGATCGTCGTCGTGCTCGTGTCGCTGGTGACGTCGAAGGGCGCGCACGGCATTCCCGGCTCGGCCATCGTGATTCTCGCCGCGACGCTCTCCGCCATTCCCGCGATTCCCGTGCTCGGCCTCGTGCTGATCCTGCCGGTGGACTGGTTCGTCGGCATCGCCCGTGCGGTGACCAATCTGATCGGCAACTGCGTGGCGACGGTGATCGTCGCGGTATGGGAGAACGACATCGACCGGGCGCGCGCCAAGCGCGTGCTCGACCAGGATGCCGAATATCGCTTCGTGCCCGCCGCGCCGCAGTCGGCGCACGACGACGCGCACGGCAACGAACACGCCCACGCAATCTGACTCAACGCAACCGAAGGAATTTGAAATGGCCAACCCGATTCTCGACGCCGACGCTCCCGCATTCGCCCGCCGCTACATGAACCTCGCGGACCCGCGGCTCGGCGCGCAGGCGCTCTTCGCCACCGACGAGTTCTTCGCACCGAAGGAGCGCATGCTCGAGCCGCAGCCGGCAGTGTTCATTCCCGGCAAGTACGACGAGCATGGCAAGTGGATGGACGGCTGGGAGACGCGCCGCAAGCGCACGACCGGCTACGACTACTGCATCGTCAAACTGGCGCGCGCGGGCGTGATTCACGGCATCGACATCGACACGAGTCACTTCACCGGCAATTTCCCGCCGGCGGCGTCGATCGAAGCGTGCACGAGCGAAAGCGGCAATCCCCAGGAAGACGGCGACTGGCGCGAGATCGTGCCGTCGACGACACTGCAGGGCAACCATCATCACTATCTCGAGATCGCCGACACGCGCGCTTACACCCATCTGCGCGTGAATATCTATCCCGATGGCGGCATCGCGCGGTTGCGGGTGTACGGCCAGCCGAAGACAGATTTCTCGCGCGTCGAGCGCGGCACGCTGCTGGATCTCGCGGCCATCGAGAACGGTGCGTATCTCGTCGCGGCGAACAATCAGCACTTCGGTCCGGCTTCGCAAATGCTGATGCCGGGACGCGGCGTGAACATGGGCGACGGCTGGGAAACGCGCCGGCGACGCGAGCCGGGCAACGACTGGGCGATCGTCGCCCTGGCGAATCCGGGCGTGATTCGCGCGATCGAAGTGGACACGGCGCATTTCAAGGGCAACTATCCGGACCGCTGTTCGCTGCAGGCGGCGCGGGTGGAAGGCGGCACGGACGAATCGCTCGTTACGCAGGCGATGTTCTGGCCCGTCCTGCTCGACGAACAGAAGCTGTCGATGGACAGCGTGCATCGCTTCGAGAAGGAGATCGCGGCGCTCGGGGCGGTGACGCACGTGCGCTTCAACATCTATCCGGATGGCGGCGTGTCGCGGCTGCGCATCTTCGGAGAAATCGAATGAAGACGCTGACACTCGAACCGCTGACGCGCGAAGCCTTCGCCCGGTTCGGCGACGTGATCGAACTCGAAGGCGCGCGTCACTTTCCGATCAACGCGGGCACGACCGAGCGCTTCCACGATCTCGCCAACGTGGAAGTGGGCTTCGAGAGCGGCGGGCGGCCGCTCATCAATGTGTTTCGCGGCCAGCCGCGTCCGCAGCCGGTCGTGATCTCGATGATGGAGCGGCATCCGCTCGGCAGTCAGGCCTTCGTGCCGCTCGCGGACGTGCGCTATCTCGTGGTCGTGGCGCCCGCGGGCGAGTTCGATGCTTCCGGTCTGCGGGCGTTCTACGCACGGGGCTGGCAAGGCGTGAACTACGGCCGCGGCGTGTGGCATCACCCGTTGATCGTGCTCGACAGGGCGGGGGATTTCATCGTCGTCGATCGCGGCGGCGATTTGCCGAATTGCGACGAGATCGATTTGCCCGAGCGATACACGCTGATCGAAGCCGCCGCGCGCGCCGCCTGATCTCACGTCACGCAAATCGAAATGCAACTGCGAATCGATCGCAGATGCAAATCGCAAAACGTGCAGGCGAAACAAAACCGCCGTTCATCGTGAGATGGACGGCGGTTTTGTCATGCGCGCGCCGAAGTCCGGCGCGTGAACCTCAGTGCTTGCGGTGCGGGCAGTTTTCCTTCGTGCAGGTGCCATACAGCGCGAGCGCATGCTCGTGAAGCTTGAAGCCGCGCTCTTTCGCGATCGATTGCTGGCGGCGTTCGATCTCCGCATCGAAGAACTCTTCGACGCGGCCGCAGTCGATGCACACGAGGTGATCGTGATGCGAACCCTCGTTGAGCTCGAATACGGCCTTGCCCGATTCGAAATTGCTACGCGACAGCAGGCCGGCCTGCTCGAACTGCGTGAGCACGCGATACACCGTCGCGAGACCGATATCGAGCTCTTCGTTGAGCAGGCTTCGATACACGTCTTCGGCAGTCAGATGGCGCACCGGACTATGCTGGAAAATTTCAAGAATCTTGAGGCGGGGCAGGGTCGCCTTGAGCCCGATATTTTTGAGATCGGCGGGATTGGTCATGGCTAGGCATCCCTAGAGTACAATTCAAGGTTCTCATAGTAATGCGTTTTTTCGATTCCCGACATCCCGAACGGTGACAAGGCGAATAGGACGAAAAGAGCGCGGCCTTGGAGCGCCTCGCGTGAAAGGTGAAATGTTTTCCAAATCTTTATCGAATTGCAGGGAGAGCCGTCGCATGCGGGGAACCGTGATAGCAGCAACCTTGGCCGCATTGCTCGCCGGCTGCTCGGCGTACGACAGCGCTACGCAGAAGATCGCGCAAAGCATCACACCGTATCGGATCACGGTCGTGCAAGGCAACTTCGTTTCGGCAGAAGCGGCAGCGCAGATGCAGGTCGGCATGTCGCGCGATCAGGTGAAGCAGCTCCTCGGCACGCCGCTTCTGACGGACATGTTCCACGCCGATCGGTGGGACTACGTGTTCTACTTTAAGCGCGGGTCGACGTCCATCGTTCAGCAGCGTGACTTCGTCGTGAATTTCGCGAGCGATCGCGTCGTGAGTTGGTCGGGCGGCGAGAATCTCCCGTCGAACCTCGAGTTGCTCGCGGAAATCGACGGTGACAAGGGCGTCAAGGTCGCGAAGCCTGCCGCGCCCGCGGCGTCGGCGCCGGTAGCGTCGACTGCGGCGGTGACCGCGCCGGTCGGCGAGCCGTCGACGCAACCGAATGCGGCCGCCGCATTCGCCGGCGATGCGAACCAGGAAGCCGCGCAGGCCGCTAACCGCGCAACGGCGCAAGTCGAAATGCCGACGGGGCGTCAGCGCTCCTCGGCGTTCAGCAGCGCGCCGACGAGTTCGGGGGGCGCGCCGGGTTCCACCAACAACTCTGGCAGCAACTCGCAGATCCAATTGCAGCGCCGCCCGCAGACGATCAACATTCCGGACAGCAGCGCGGTAGGCCCGGCGGGTTCGTCGCCGACGCCGGCCAACGCGAGCGGTCAGGCGCAGTTCTATCTGCCGCAGCAGAGCCAGTAAGCAGTTCAGCCGTTCGAGGGTGAAGCCGCGCCGCGCGTTGGGTCGCCGCGCCGCTTCATCCGCACAGCCAATCCGCATCATCCGCCGCGCGTGCCGCGCGCGGTTCAACACGAGACTGCCATGAAGATCGCCATTGCCGGCGCATCGGGCCGCATGGGCCGGATGCTGATCGAAACCGTTCTCAACGATTCCGACGCGCAACTGGTCGGCGCGCTCGACCGGCCCGGCGTGCCGCAACTCGGGCAGGACGCGGGCGCGTTCCTCGGCAAGACCACGGGCGTGCTGCTGACGGACGACATCGAGCGCGTGTTCGCCGACGCCGATTACCTGATCGACTTCACACGCCCCGAAGGCACGATGGCGCATCTCGAAGCCGCACTGCGCCACAACGTGAAGATGATCATCGGCACGACCGGTTTCTCGGACGAGCAGAAGGCGCAACTGAAGCAGGCGGGCGAGAAGATCGGCGTCGTGTTCGCGCCGAACATGAGCGTCGGCGTGAACGTCACGATGAAGCTGCTCGAATTCGCCGCGAAGCACTTCGCCACCGGCTACGACATCGAGATCATCGAGGCGCATCACCGTCACAAGGTCGATGCGCCGTCGGGCACCGCGCTCGGCATGGGCGAGGTGATCGCCCGCGCGCTCGGCCGCGACCTGAAGGACTGCGCCGTGTATGCGCGTGAAGGCGTGACGGGCGAGCGCGATCCGTCGACCATCGGCTTCTCCGCGATTCGCGGCGGCGATATCGTCGGCGATCACACGGTGCTCTTCGCGGGCATCGGCGAGCGCATCGAGATCACGCACAAGTCGGCGAGCCGTCTGTCCTATGCGCAAGGCGCGCTGCGCGCCGCACGCTTCCTGCAAGGGCACGACAAGGGCTTCTTCGACATGCAGGACGTGCTCGGCCTGCGCTGATTATTTCCTTCGACGATGGCGGCAACAGGCGTTCTTCACTATCTGCAATCCGGCGATGCCGTGACGCACGCGGTCGCGGGCCTGCTGCTCGCGATGTCGCTCGCGAGCTGGTGTTTTCTGCTCGTGAAGGCGTGGATTCTCGCGCGCGCCAAATGGCAAGGGCCGCGCGCATTGCAGCGTTTCTGGCAGGCGGCAAGTCTGAAAGACGGCATCGGCGCACTGCAGCGCGCCGATCGCGAGCGTGTGTTTCTGCCGCTCGCCGAGGCCGCGTGGCGCGCGTCGGAAACCGAAATGCCCGGCGCGATGCTTGCGCGCGTCGAACGCAGCGAGCGCGTGCTGCGCGCGCTGCGTCATGCGTTGCTGCGTTCGCAACGCAGGCTCGAATTCGGGCAGGTCTTGCTCGCGTCGGTGGGCAGCACGGCGCCGTTCGTCGGCTTGCTCGGCACCGTGTGGGGCATTTATCACGCGCTTTCGAGCATCGCGTCGAGCGGACAGGCGATGATCGAAAACGTCGCCGGGCCGGTCGGCGAGGCGCTCATCATGACGGCGTTCGGGCTCGTCGTCGCGATTCCCGCCGTGCTGGCGTACAACATTCTCGGCCGCTACGTGCGGCAGATTTCCGAGGAGCTCGACGGCTTCGCGCACGATCTGCACACGTTCGTCTGCGGTCCGGCCGAATAGGCGCGCGCGGCGATGGCCTTCGGCGGACTCGACAAGAAATCCAACGGCGCGCCGATGGCGGACATCAACATGACGCCGCTCATCGACGTCATGCTCGTTCTGCTGGTCATTTTCATCATCACCGCGCCGCTTTTCACGCATGCGATCCGGCTGGATCTGCCGAAAGTCGCGTCGAAGCCCGCGCGCGAGACGCCGCAAACCATCACGCTTTCCATCGACGACGCCGGCAAGCTCTTCTGGAACGACACGCCCGTCACGTTCGATCAGATGCGCGCGCGTTTCGCCGACGCGGGCAAGAGCGCGCAGAAGCCGGAACTGCATCTGCGGGCATCGAGCGCGACGCGCTACGAGGTCATCGCGCAGGTGATGGGCGCGGCGCAGCAGGCAGGTGTCGAGCGCATCGGCTTCGTCACGCAGCCGGCGCGCCCGCAGGCGCTCGCGCAATAAGCGCGCGAGTTGCCGCGCAGCGAACGGTATAATCGCGATTTCCCCGTTCGGCGGGCCTTGCAGGAGCCAGCAGGCCCGAATTCCGACGCCGCGCCGTGCCGGCAAGCCGCACAGCGCCGGGACCTGTCGCTCGCATCGAGAGCGTCCGGTCCTGAAGTCCGTTCCCAGCATTTGCCGAAAGCCAAACCACACCATGCACGATAAATACGTACCCGCCGACGTCGAATCCGCCGCGCAGAGTAACTGGCGCGCGAACGACGTCTACCGGACGACCGAGACGTCGGCCAAGCCCAAGTTCTATTGCGTCTCGATGCTGCCGTATCCGTCGGGCAAGCTGCATATGGGGCACGTGCGCAACTACACCATCAACGACGTGATGTACCGTTATCTGCGCATGAACGGTCACAACACGCTGATGCCGATGGGCTGGGACGCGTTCGGCATGCCCGCCGAGAACGCGGCGATGGCGAACAACGTGCCGCCGGCGAAATGGACGTACGAGAACATCGCGTACATGAAAAAGCAGATGCAGTCGATGGGCCTCGCCATCGACTGGTCGCGCGAAGTCGCCACCTGCTCGCCCGACTACTACAAGTGGAACCAGTGGCTGTTCCTGAAGATGCTGGAAAAAGGCATCGCGTACAAGAAGACCGGCACGGTCAACTGGGATCCGGTCGATCAGACCGTGCTCGCGAACGAGCAGGTCATCGACGGGCGCGGCTGGCGCTCGGGCGCGCTCGTCGAAAAGCGCGAAATCCCGATGTACTACCTGCGCATCACCGATTACGCGGACCAACTGCTCGACGATCTCGACGGCCTCGGCTGGCCCGAGCGCGTCAAGATCATGCAGCAGAACTGGATCGGCAAGAGCTTCGGCGTGAACTTCGGCTTTCCGTATGAAATCGACGGCGCAGCGTTGCTCCTGCGCGTGTTCACCACGCGCGCCGACACGATCATGGGCGTGACCTTCGCGGCGGTCGCGGCGGAGCATCCGCTCGCCACGCGCCTCGCGCGCGACAACGCCGATCTGCAGGCGTTCATCGACGAATGCAAGCGCGGCGGCGTGGCCGAGGCCGATGTCGCCACGATGGAAAAGAAAGGCGTGCCGACCGGCTTCTTCGTCACGCATCCGCTGACGGGCGCGCAAGTCGAAGTATGGATCGGCAATTACGTGCTCATGTCCTACGGCGAAGGCGCGGTGATGGGCGTGCCGTCGCACGACGAGCGCGATTTCGCGTTCGCGAAGAAATACGGTTTGCCGATCAACCAGGTGATCGACGTCGAGGGCAAAACGTATTCGACCGACGCTTGGGAAGAGTGGTACGGCGACAAGACCGCGGGCAAGCTCGTCAACAGCGGCAAGTACGACGGCATGACCACCGGGCAGGCCATCGACGCGATCGCCGCCGACCTGAAAGCGAAAGACCTCGGCGACAAGCAGATCACCTGGCGTCTGCGCGACTGGGGCATTTCGCGTCAGCGCTACTGGGGCACGCCGATCCCGATCATCCACTGCCCGAGTTGCGGCGATGTTCCCGTGCCGGAAAAGGATCTGCCCGTCGTGCTGCCGGAAGACCTCGTGCCGGACGGCTCGGGCAATCCGCTCGCGAAGTCCGAAGCGTTCCTGAACTGCGCGTGTCCGAAGTGCGGCGCGGCGGCGAAGCGCGAGACCGACACGATGGACACTTTCGTCGATTCGTCCTGGTATTTCTCGCGCTACAGCGCGCCGGACGCGCAGACGATGGTCGACGAGCGCACCGATTACTGGATGCCGATGGATCAGTACATCGGCGGCATCGAGCACGCCATTCTGCACCTGTTGTACTCGCGCTTCTGGACCAAGGTCATGCGCGACATGGGCCTCGTCAAGTTCGGCGAGCCCGCGAAAAACCTGCTCACGCAGGGCATGGTGCTGAACGAAACGTTCTATCGCGAGGACGCGTCCGGCAAGAAGACCTGGTACAACCCGCTCGAAGTCACCGTCGCGCACGACGACAAGGGCCGTCCGAGCGGCGCCACGCTGAACGCAGACGGTCGGCCGGTCGTGCTCGGCGGCGTCGAGAAGATGTCGAAGTCGAAGAACAACGGTGTCGATCCTCAGACGCTGATCGACCAGTACGGCGCCGACACCGCGCGTCTTTTCGTCATGTTCGCCGCGCCTCCGGAGCAGTCGCTCGAATGGTCGGGCGCGGGCGTGGAGGGCGCGAGCCGCTTCCTGCGCCGCGTGTGGCACTTCGCGCACGACAACGCCGAAGCGCTGCGCCAGCACGCGAAGCTCGATGCATCGAAGCTCGGCGACGCCGACAAGACGCTGCGCCGCGAAATCTACACCGTGCTGAAGCAAGCCGATTTCGACTACGGTCGTCTGCAGTACAACACGGTCGTGTCCGCCGCGATGAAGATGCTCAACGCGGTCGAGGGCGCGAAGAGCGCGGGCGCGGGTGTGCTGAACGAAACGTTCGGCGTGCTGTTGCGCGTGCTGTATCCGGTCGTGCCGCACATCACGTTCCAGTTGTGGTCGGAGCTCGGCTACGAGGCCGAATTCGGTCCGCTGCTCGATGCGCCCTGGCCGAAGGTGGACGAAGCGGCGCTCGAGCAGTCGGAAATCGAGCTGGTGCTGCAGGTCAACGGCAAGGTGCGCGGCGCGCTGACGGTCGCGAAGGACGCCTCGCGCGAAGCCATCGAAAAGGCCGCGGTCGCGCACGAAATGTTCGCGAAATTCTCCGAAGGCCGCGCGCCGAAGAAGGTGATCGTGGTGCCGGGGCGTCTCGTCAACGTGGTCGTCTGATGCGCAAAACCAGGGGAGTCGATGTGACCGGGAAACCCGTCGATAAAGGCGTAAGCAGGCGTTCGTTCCTCGCGCTGGTGGGCGGCGCGGCCGCGCTGTCCGCGTGCGGCTTCCAGTTGCGCGGACAGCAGGACTACGCGTTCAAGCGGCTCGCGATCACGGGCGGCGCGCCGCAGATGGTCGCGCGTCTGGAGCGGATGGTTCAGGGCGGCAGCGACACGGTGATCGTCAAGCCCTACGAGAAGCCGGACGCGACGCTCAATCTGTCCGAAGGCAACGGAATGCGCACGCTCAGCCTGAATGCGCAGGGCGCCATTCAGGAATACGAGCTCGTTTTCACGCTGAGCTATTCCCTGTTGGGCGCGGACGGAACCTTGCTGATTCCGCCGAGCGCCATCGTGCTGAACCGTTCGATGACCTATAGCGACCAATACACGCTCGCAAAAGGCCAGGAAGCAACGCTGCTCTACAACGACATGCGCAACGACGCCGTCGATCAGTTGACGCGCCGGCTCGCCACGGTGCGCTCGCTGCATCCGGCGCCGGGCGAGCAGACACCGGGCGTCGCGCCGCGCGCGCCGCTGCCGGTGCCGCCGCTCTGATCGGCCGCCTTCGACGGGCATCATGCAACTGAAACTCGACGCGCTCGAAGCGCATCTCGCAAAAGGCCCGAAGGGTCTGTACGTCGTCTACGGCGACGAGCATCTGCTCGCGCAGGAAGCGTGCGACCGCATTCGGGCGAGCGCGCGCGCGGGCGGGTTCACCGATCGCACGGTATTCACCGTCGAGCGCGGATTCGACTGGAGCGCGCTCATCGGCGCGACGCAATCGATGTCGCTTTTCGGCGACCGTCAGTTGATCGAACTGCGCATTCCCACGGGCAAGCCGGGCAAGGAAGGCGCAGAAGCGTTGAAGACGCTCGCCGCCGCCGACAACCCCGACGTCGTGACGCTCGTCACGCTGCCGCGTCTCGACGGCGCGACGCAGAAATCGGGCTGGTTCACGGCGTTGCTCGGCGCAGGCGTCGCGTTGAAAATCGACCCGATCGAGCGCGCGCAATTGCCGATGTGGGTCGGCCAGCGGCTCGCGCAGCAAGGCCAGCGTGTGGCGCCCGGCGAGGAAGGGCGGCGCGCGCTGTCGTTCATCGCGGAGCGGGTGGAGGGCAATCTGCTCGCCGCGCATCAGGAAATCCAGAAGCTCGGATTGTTGTATCCCGAGGGCGTGCTCACGTTCGAGCAGATTCACGACGCCGTGCTGAATGTCGCGCGCTACGACGTGTTCAAGCTCAACGAAGCCATGCTGACCGGCGATGTCGGCCGGCTCGCGCGCATGCTCGATGGTCTCAAGGGCGAGGGCGAGGCGGCGGTGCTCGTGCTGTGGGCGCTCGTCGAGGAAGTGCGCACGCTGTTGCGCATCAAGCGCGGTGTTGCATCGGGCAAGCCGCTCGCCACGCTCATGCGCGAAAACCGCGTTTGGGGACCGCGCGAACGGCTGATCGGCCCGGCGCTTGCGCGCGTGACCGACGACGCGCTGGAGAAGGCGCTGTCGCTCGCAGCGCGGCTCGATCGGCAGGTCAAAGGCTTGTCCGGCAGCACCGGCAAGCGCGGCAGCGAGCCGCCGCCCGATCCATGGGCCGGCATGTTCGAACTGGCGATGGCCGTCGCGGGTGGCGGCAAGCCGGCGCAGACGGCGCCAGCGCCGCGACCGCGTCGCTAGAACGCTTCTGTCACGCGCTGTTGCAATTCACGCAACGGCTTAGAATGAATGCATCGACGCTCGGGCCATGAGAGCGGCCCAGGAAAGCGGATCACGGAAGAGACCCACGATGAACATCGATCAATACATGACCGACCTCGGCCGCCGCGCCCGCACGGCGTCGCGCGCCATGGCGCGGGCATCGACGGCGGCGAAGAACGCGGCGCTTCTCGCCGTGGCGGAGGCCATCGAACGCGAGCGCGATGCGCTCAAAGAGGCGAACGCGCGCGATCTCGCCCGGGCGCGCGAAAAGGGCCACGATGCGGCGTTCATCGACCGCCTGACGCTCTCGGACAAGGCGCTGAACACGATGGTCGAAGGCTTGCGGCAGGTCGCCGCGCTGGCCGATCCGATCGGCGAGATCAGCGGGCTCAAGTTTCGCCCGAGCGGCATTCAGGTCGGTCAGATGCGCGTGCCGCTCGGCGTGATCGGCATCATCTACGAATCGCGGCCTAACGTGACGATCGACGCCGCCGCGCTCTGCCTCAAATCGGGCAACGCCGCCATTCTGCGCGGCGGCTCCGAGGCGCTCGAATGCAACACGGCGCTCGCGAAGTTGATCGGTGTCGGGCTGGAAGCGGCGGGATTGCCGCACGATGCCGTCCAGGTCGTCGAGACCGCGGATCGCGCGGCAGTCGGCAAGCTGATCACGATGACCGAATTCGTCGATGTGATCGTGCCGCGCGGCGGCAAGAGCCTGATTGCGCGCCTGATGGAAGAGGCGCGCGTGCCGATGATCAAGCACCTCGACGGCATCTGTCATGTCTACGTCGACGATCGCGCGGACCTCGCGAAGGCGGCGGTCATTTGCGACAACGCGAAGACGCATCGGTACGGCACCTGCAACACGATGGAAACGCTGCTCGTCGCGCGCGGTATCGCGGCGCGGGCGTTGCCGGAACTCGCGCGCGCGTTCCAGGCGAAGGAAGTGGAATTGCGCGTGGATGCCGACGCGCGCGCCGTGCTCGAAGCAGCCAGAATCGGCGGGCTCGTCGATGCGACGGAAGCAGACTGGAGCACGGAATACCTTGCGCCGGTTCTGGCGATCAAGGTTGTCGCCGGGCTCGACGAGGCGATCGAGCATATCAATGACTACGGCTCGCATCACACCGACGCCATCGTCACCGAAGACCACGACCGCGCGATGCGCTTCCTGCGTGAAGTGGATTCGGCGAGCGTGATGGTGAACGCGTCGACGCGCTTCGCCGATGGCTTCGAATTCGGCCTCGGCGCGGAAATCGGCATTTCGAACGACAAGCTGCACGCGCGCGGCCCGGTCGGGCTGGAAGGGCTGACCTCGCTCAAATACGTGGTGCTCGGCCGCGGCGAAGTGCGTCAATAAGCACACTCGAACAAGAAGAACGATGCTCTGGATCAAATCGCTGCATATCGTGCTGGTGGCCTCGTGGTTCGCGGGGCTTTTTTATCTGCCGCGCATTTTCGTGAACCTCGCGATGGAGACGGACCCCGCCGCCATCGCGCGCCTGCTGCTGATGGCGCGCAAGCTCTTTCGGTTCATGACGTTCATCGCCGTGCCCGCGCTCGCGTGCGGGCTGTGGCTGTGGCTCGTCGTCGGCATCGGCGCGGGGCAAGGCTGGCTTCATGCGAAGCTGACGATCGTCGTGCTGCTGATCGCCTATCACGCGTATTGCGGGCGCCTGCTGCACACGTTTCAACGCGGCGAGAACCGGCGCTCGGACAAGTGGTACCGGATGTACAACGAACTGCCGGTGCTCGGGCTGCTCGGCGCGACGCTGCTCGTGGTGATCAAGCCGTTTTGATGGTTTCCGTTCAACCGCCGCAGGTCCGCGGCGGGCTCCCTGAATGCCGCTCGTTCACGAGTTCCAGCACCATTTCGCCGAAGACTTCCGGGCGTCCCCCGAATAGACGCTGAACGATGTTTCGTTCGAGCATGCTCGAACGCAACGATTCGCGTTCGTTGCGATTCTTCGCCAGCCGTACGGCCGCTTCGACATACTCTTCCACCGTGTCCGCCACCAGCCAGCCCGGCAGCCACGCGCGAGCGAACAGGGCGCCGTCGATACGTTCGAACACTTCCGCGCCGGTTTTGCAGACGCCGGGCAGCCCGACCGTGAACGCGTCCACGATTCCATTGGTGTTGCCGAACGGAAACGGACTCAGGAACATGTCCATGCCGTTCAGGCTGTTCATGTATTCGGGATACGGCTCGAAGCCATGAACCGTGTAGGTTCCCGCACGCAGCGTCTGATCGAGGATGCGGCTCAGATGCATGAGAGTGAGAATCGAACTGCCGCTCGTGAGGAAATGCAGATGCACGGCGCCGCCGAGTCGCTCAGCGATGGTGCTGCATGCTTCGAGGAAGCCGGGATTCAGTTTCATCATGCTTGCCGCGATGGCGACGTGCGTGCACGGACGGGCGGAGGGAATACGTGGCGTGATCGCGCTCAGACGCGCGGAAGGCTGGTAGGGCTGTCCGTCCTTCGGCAGACACAGAAGCTTTTCGCTGAAACAAGAAGGATCGCCCACGAAGTCCTCCTCGACACTGACGTAGTCGATGCGCTCAGCGTGGGTCGTCGCGGGGTGGCCTAATCCGGCAATTTGAAGCGGCGCCACACGAAGGTTCGACAAAAATAGCGTCAATGCTGACATACCCACGCTCGGCATATAGAGCACATCCGGGCGCTCTTGCGCGGCGAAATCGCTGATGTACCGGACGCACCCGGGAATGTCCCCGATCGAAGGCAGATCGTAGGTGCGGTCGAAGAGACTGCGCCCCTCGTCATCGATCGAATCGGGCGGGCACAATGCGACCAATTCGAAATGCTTTCGCGCGGCGGACAGCGTGCGTGAATGTGTCCGCACGATCGAATGCCCCGCGATGAAGCTCTCAGCGACGACAAGCATGCGTGGCCGTTCCCCTTGAGCGTGACGCTTACCGGCGTCGGGAACGAGATCGGTGAATCCGAATTGATCGAGCTTGGCGCGAACCAGTGCGTTGATCCCGCGCTTGACCGCATGCCGCCGGGCTGTCCCGGCATAGGTGCAATGCATGTAAAGCGCCCAAAGCCCGCTCACCTCTACACGGCTCAAATCACCGATCTCCTCGATATGGACGGAAAGCCACTCCAGCCATTCCGCGCGTCTCGCGTGCGCTGAGGCGCTGCCCGGAAACAATTCTCCCGCGATACCGATGCAAAGGTTCGCCGCCGCGTGCAGGTCCAGTTTCCACAGTGTGCGAATGTCGAGCGCCAGCCGCGATTCAGGATTGAAGAGGAGGCAAAGGCGCTTCGCCGCGTCGGCGTGGGGTAGCGCTGGACTTTCGAACTCGGACGCTGAAGGGAGAAACTTGCTCGTGGCGTAGTCGACATTGCCCGATGGCGTTGCGGCAAAAATGCGCCAGATGAGCGGGCGCAACGCGAGCAATTGCTGCATGCGCGAGTCAGTCAATTCGAGCCGGGCATCGGAGAGCCATGTTGCCAACGTCGCGGACGCCCGTCCGACGAAGTCTTCGGGGCGTGCGGGTACGGGCAGCGCGGCCGCAACAGGGCCAGACATGAGCGCGCCGAGATCCGAGTAAGGCCAGCGACCCAACAAGGCGTCCAGATCGAACAGCATCGCTATCGCATGGTCATGCGCGCCGTCTTTGATGCAGGATTCGAAACGATCGAGGGAAAAACCGTGCATATCTCGTCATACTAAGGAATCGGTCAAAAGGACCGTACGCCATAGTATCAATTGCCACGGCATCCGTAATTGCGCGCGAGCTTCGAGGCTCGCGGCCTTCTCACGCTCCCACTCTCCGGCTTTCCAGCACGTCCTTCGCTTCGGCGAGCTTTTCGGCCAGTTCCGGCCCCCGAGCCAGCGCCAGCCCCACCGCCAGAATGTCGCCGATCGCGAGATGCGAGACGCGCGACGTCATCGGCGAAAAAATATCCGTGTCTTCATCGACATTCGCAAACAGGCCGACCGTCGCCAGGCGCGCGAGCGGCGAATTGCCGTGCGTGATCGCGATGACTTTGGCGCCGCCGTTCAGCGCCGATTTGCACGCGTCGAGAATGTCCTTCGTGCGGCCCGTGTTCGAGATCGCGACGACCACGTCGCCCGCACCCAGCAGCGCGGCGGACGTCGTGTACGTGTGCGGATCGGAATACGCAACCGACGGCACGTCCAGCTTGAAGAACTTGTGCTGCATGTCGAGCGCGGCGATGCCCGAACCGCCCGCGCCGTAGAACTCGATGCGCCGCGCGCCCGCCAGAATCGCGATCGCCGCGGCCACGCTGTCCGACGACAGGCTGTTGCGCACCTGGATCAGCGCGCCGATGGTCCGGTCGAGCACCTTCGCGGCCACACCCGCCGGCGGCTCGTCGCTGCGCACGTCGCGGTAAACCGTGGGAACGTCCGCTGCTACGCTTTGCGCGAGGCGGATCTTGAATTCGCGGAAGCCCGAAAAGCCGAGCGCCTGACAGAACCGCGCGATGGTCGGCTGGCTGACGCCCGCGCGCGCCGCGAAGTCCGTCATCGACAGATCGAGCACTTCTCGCGGCGCTTCGAGCACGTAGTCGGCCAGTTTGCGCTCCGAGGGGCGCAACTGCTCGCGCATCGCTTCGACTTGGGACAGCAACATCGGAAATCTCGCCTATGCTGGAAATTGCCTGCGACTATAGCCGATGAACAGACATGTACAAATACTACACATTCAAAACGATGTTTCTAAGGGATTTCCCTGAATTCGTTGCTGGAAAAGGTTTACAAGTGAGCGTCCATTTAACTGTCCGGGCTCAGAAACGCGTTGTCAGCATGTAGTTTTTCTACTAATATTTCGTGCATCGGCGGAATGACAGTTGGACGACAAGACCGCCGTTCCCCGCGATACCCAACACCAACCTCGACGGCAGGCGCGCCGGAGTGAGACGAAGGAGCTTCGATGGTTTCCCCGCATTCGCAACTCAAAAAAGTCACTGACCGCATCATCGAGCGCAGCAAGCCGACGCGCTCCGCCTATCTCGCGCGCATCGATGCGGCACACGGCAAGTTTCCCGCGCGCGGGGCGTTGTCGTGCGCGAACCTGGCGCACGGCTTCGCCGGGCTCGAGGGCCAGGAAAAGATCGCGATCAAGGCGGTGCGCGAGCCGAACATCGGCATCGTGTCGTCGTATAACGAAATGCTTTCGGCGCACGCGCCGTACAAGAGCTTCCCGGACATCATCAAGCAGGCGGCGCGCGAGCATGGCGGCATCGCGCAATTCGCGGGCGGCGTGCCGGCGATGTGCGACGGCATCACGCAGGGCAACGCCGGCATGGAGCTGTCGCTGTTTTCGCGCGAAGTGATCGCGATGAGCACGGCCGTCGCGCTCACGCACAACATGTTCGACGCGGCGCTCTGTCTCGGCGTATGCGACAAGATCGTGCCGGGACTGGCGATCGGAGCGCTTCAATTCGGCCATCTGCCGACCATTTTCGTGCCGGCCGGCCCGATGACGAGCGGTCTCACCAACGATGAAAAGGCAAAGGTGCGTCAGGAGTTCGCGACCGGCAAGTGCGATCGCGGCGCGCTGCTCGAAGCGGAGGCGGCCGCGTACCACGGCCACGGCACCTGCACGTTCTACGGCACCGCCAACAGCAACCAGATGCTGATGGAGGTGATGGGCCTGCATCTGCCGAGTTCGGCGTTCGTGCACCCGCACACGCCGCTGCGCGATGCGCTGACGGCGGAAGCCGCGCGCCGCGTGCTCGATCTGACCTTCGAGCGCGGCAACTACACGCCGATCGGTCATGTCGTCGACGAAAAGGCGATCGTGAACGGCATCGTTGCGCTGCTGTCGACCGGCGGCTCGACCAATCACACGCTGCATCTCGTCGCGATCGCGCGGGCGGCCGGCGTCCTGATCGACTGGAACGATTTCGACGAGCTCTCGCAAGTCGTCCCGCTGCTCGCGAAGATCTACCCGAACGGCAAGGCCGACGTGAATCACTTCCAGGCGGCGGGCGGCGTCGCGTTCCTCGTGCGCAATCTGCTCGAAGGCGGCCTGTTGCACGAGGACGTGCAGACGGTTGTCGGCAAAGGGCTGTCGCATTACACGAAGGAGCCGAAGCTCATCGACGGTAAGCTGCAGTGGGTCGACGGCGCGCAGGAAACGCTCGATGCCAAGGTGCTGCGCGGCATCGGCGAACCGTTCCAGCCGGACGGCGGTCTGCGCCTGATGCAGGGCCGTCTCGGGCGCGGCGTCATCAAGATTTCGGCGGTCGCGCCGGAGCATCGTGTGGTGAAAGCGCCGGCCATCGTCTTCAATTCGCAGGAGGAAGTGCAGGAAGCGTTCGACAAAGGTGAGCTGAAGCGCGATTTCGTCGCGGTGGTGCGCTTCCAGGGCGCGCGGGCGAACGGCATGCCGGAGCTGCATCGATTGACGCCGCTTCTCGGCGTATTGCAGGATCAAGGCTTCCATGTCGCGCTCGTGACGGACGGGCGTATGTCGGGTGCGTCGGGCAAGGTGCCGGCGGTCATTCACGTGTCGCCCGAGACGCTGCTGCAAGGGCCGCTCGGCAAAGTGCGCACCGGCGACATGCTGGTGATCGACGCGCCCGCGGGCGTGCTCGATGTCGAAATCGACGCTGCGGAATGGGACGCACGGGAAGTCGCGGCGCCGCTGCATCAGGCTGAGAACGAAGCCGGCTTCGGCCGCGAGCTTTTTGGCGTGTTCCGCAGCGCGGCGTTGCCGGCGGAAGAGGGCGCGTCGGTATTCGGCGCGTTGATCGGGGCGACGTCCGCGCACGCCGGAGAGACCGGCGGCACGGAGGCCGCGCGCGAGCGAAACCCGTTGCGCGACAATGCGCGCGCGGCGGCATCGGCGCTGAACAAGGCGCACGCCACGCATCACTGATTGTCGGAACGAAGGACGAACCGCTCGGACCTGAGAGAAACCCGCGGACAGACCAACAGGCGCCGCACAAAAACCAGGAGTCGCATCAAATGAAAACGGTAAGCGAAATCGTGCGTCTGGGACCGGTGATTCCGGTGCTGGCCTTCGATTCGGTGGAGCAGGGCGAAAACGTGTCGCGCGCGCTGCATGCGGGCGGCGTGAAGGTGCTCGAGATCACGTTGCGCACGCCGGCGGGCATCGGCGCGATCGAGCGTGCGAGTCAACTGGCGGACGATATCGTCGTCGGCGTGGGCACGATCACGAAGCCCGAGCATTGCGCGCAGGCGAAGAAGGCCGGCGCCCAGTTCGGCGTGTCGCCGGGCCTGACGAAAGACATGCACAAGGCCGCTCAGGATGCCGGCTTGCCGCTGTTGCCGGGCGTGATGACGCCGAGCGACATCATCGCGGCGATGGAACTGGGCTATGAGATCGTCAAGTTTTTCCCGGCGCAGCAGGCGGGCGGCATCCCGATGCTGCAGGCTTTCTACGGACCGTTTCCGAATCTGAAATTCTGTCCGACGGGTGGCATCACTGCCGAAACCGCGTCGAGCTTCCTCGCGCAGCCGAACGTCGTGTGCGTGGGCGGCTCGTGGCTCACGCCCAAGACGGCACTCGCCGCGCAGAATTGGGAAGAGGTCACGCGTCTCGCGCGCGCCGCAAGCGAGTTGGCGCCGCACAAATAATGCTTTCAGGGCGCGTGCGCATGGCGTGACGCGATCCCACCTGGTTTGTCTCCCTCCGGCCGGTGCGCTCTCGCCCGGCCGCTTTCATTTCCGAGCCGCGCCTGCTGCTCCGGCACGCCCCGCACTCCGATATCCCACGGCCCGGCATCAGTTACGGATGCCCACTCGAACACCGCCCGTCGCGCGCTTCGGATTTCTCTCGATTTTCAGATCAAAATTTGAAACGCTTCAAATCGCATTCCGAAAAATCCGAATGTGTTTGATATTACGAAACTCCATCTTAATAAGAGTATTCTCAATAAATCACAAATTTCTGTGAAATCTCAAAAAGATTTTATATATTTGATTGCGTAACAAAACTTCATGGGAGACGGCGAGTATTCTCGAACGTTTGCTTATTGGCGGCGTAGGCTGTCAGCGTCTCCTGGTCTTGTGCGCCGGCGTTTCCGGACGTTACAGGGCACCTACCGCGTGGAGGGCGCGCATTGCCCTTCGGAAGTGTCATTTCGTTATTTCAGGATATAACTCCGATGACCATTAAAATCGGAATTTCAGTTGTCACGCATCAAGGTCAAAACATCTGGCAAAACGGTCTTGGCCAGAATGTGATTTTCCTCGCAGAAGCGCTTCAGAAGCTGCCTTTTGTCGAAACGGTTTCATTGATCGATGTCGGCGATCAGAACGCAATGCCGCCGCAGGTGGACACCGTGTCCAAGGGTCTGCGCATCATGCGCATTCAGGACGCGACGGACGCCGTGGATGTGGTGTTCGAAATGGGCGGCGCACTCGACACGCAATGGGTCGATCTGATGCGCGCTCGTGGCCGCAAGGTCGTGTACTACTGCTGCGGCCAGCCGTATGTAGGCCTGGTCGAGGCGCCCGTGTTCGACAAGCCTGTGCATTTCATGCGTCCCGATCGCTACGACGAGGTCTGGCTGATGTCGAAGGACCGTCTCTCGGTCCCGATGATGCGCACGCTGCATCGTTGCGATGTGCATCTCGTGCCGTTCATCTGGCATCCGCAGTTTCTCGAAGAGCGCATTGCCGAAGTGAGCGAGCACGGCTTGCACTACGGCTACCAGCCGCGCATGGACGCATCGATGCAGCCGCCTGCGCCGGCGCAGGGTTTGCGCGTCTCCATGTTCGAGCCGAACATTTCGGTGGTGAAGACGTCGAGCATTCCGATGCTGATCTGCGAGGAGGCGTATCGCGCGGACAAGTCGAGCGTGTCGCACATGCACGCGCTCAACACGGTGCACATGAAAGATCACCCGACGCTCACCCACATGGCCAATTCGCTCGATATCGTGAAGGACGGCAAGGCCACGTTCCACGGGCGCAACGACATTGCGGGCTTCATGTCGCAGTTCAGCGATGCCGTGGTGTCCCATCAATGGGGCAACGATCAGAACTACCTCTATCTCGACGTGCTGTACGGCGGCTAACCTCGTTGTCCACCGGGGTCAGTACCACGAATAGCAGTGTGAATAGTCTGTCGACGAGCCTCAGTTCGTTGTCGACATCTACGTCTACGGGTCTGAGCAGCCTGTCCACATCTGCGTCAAGCGGAATCGGGTCCTTGTCGACCGGCCTGAGCAGCACGAACAGCGCGGTAAGCAGCGTGTCGACTGGCCTGAGCAGCACGAACGGCGCCGTAAGCAGCCTGTCTACGGGCTTGAGCACCACCAACAGCATGGTGATCAGCCTGTCTTCCGGCGTGAGTTCCATGAGCACGACGATCAGCAGCGTGTCGACGGGCCTGAGCAGCACGAACAGCGCGGTAAGCAGTCTGTCGACGGGCCTGAGCAGCATGAACAGCACGGTAAGCAGTCTGTCGACGGGCCTGAGCACCACCAACAGCACCGTGAGCAGCCTCTCGACGGGCCTGAGCACGACGAATAGCAACATCAATTCGCTTTCGACAGGCGTGAGCACGACCGGCAGCATGGTCAACAGCCTCTCGAGCGGCCTAAGCACGACGAACAGCTCGATCGGCAGCTTGTCCACCGGCCTGAGCACGACGAGCAGCACTGTCGACACGTTGTCTGTCGGGCTGAGCACCACGAATAGTACGGTAAGCAGTCTTTCCAGCGGCCTGAGCACGACCAACAGCACAGTCGGGAGTCTCTCCACGGGTCTGAGCACGATGTCGCAACTATCGGTCAGTTGAAGTCGACCGGCCTGTACGGCAACGGAACGACGAAGACGGCTGTGACCTTCGACACCAATGCCGATGGTTCGACCGACTACAGCAACATCACGCTGGCTAACGGCTCGCATGGTACGGTCATTCACGATGTCGCCAATGGCGTCGCTCCGACCGATCTGGCCAACAAATCGCAGTTGGATGCGCTGGCTAACCAGATCCAGAACGTGACTGCTGGCGACAATCCGTTGTTTGCTGCGAATGGCGACCGGTCGACCGAGGCGGCGGTAGCCAGCGGTCCGCATGCGGTGGCAAGCGGTGCAAATGCCAAGGCAACGGGCATGAGTACGATCGCTCACGGTGCGAACGCACTCGCAAGCGGCAACTACGCTGCAGCGATCGGTGCGGGAAGCCAGGCAACGGCCGACAACTCCGTCGCCCTGGGTGCAAGTTCCGTTGCGGATCTCGCAAACACGGTGTCGGTCGGCGCAAGAGGCAGTGAGCGTCAGATCACCAACGTGGCCGCCGGTACGCAGGACACCGATCTCGTCAATGTCGGCCAGTTGAATCAGGCAGTTGCTGATTCCAACAGCTACACCGATAGCGTGGTGAACAGCATGCAGAGCAACGTCTCGAATGTCGGCCGTACTGCCTACTCGGGTATTGCAGCAGCTGCGGCCATGGCGATGATTCCGAACATCGACCAGGACAAGACCATGTCGATCGGTGTCGGCGGTGCGTCGTACCAAGGTTATGCGGCTGCGGCTGTTGCTCTGAACCTGCGCGTCACTCAGAATCTGGTGATGAAGGCGGGGGCAGGTACGAGCCGTAACGGAACCGTGTACGGAGCGAACGCTTCCTATCGTTGGTAACGGGAAAGCAGGGCCCGCGCTCTGTAGCGTCCGGGGGTCGAGAATCTTTCGATCGCTCGGACGCGTCGTTTCCCTTCGCTCTGATTTCGCTAGAAGCCACTATGTCAAGACTCCTCATTGCTGTTCTCGCTACTATCGGCTTCGTATCTGCCTGTTCGACAGATACAGGCCTGACTGGCACAACGAGCAAGCTAAATCTTGCCGGTCAAAAGGATGCCTATCGCGTCACGTGTTCCGGTATCTTCGAAACGCAAAAGTCGTGTATGGCACGAGCAGCCAAGATTTGCCAAGATCGTCAGGTTGTCATGGTTCAACCTGCTGACGCCGCGCCTCAAACTCGACCCGGCGGCAGTAGTGCACGTGAACTCAATTTCGCGTGTGCCGCAACCTCGACGCAGCCTAATCCAGCGCCTTAGCGCTTGGTGCCTCCCTCCAGAAAAAAACCGGCGTTCGACAGAGCGTCGGTTTTTTGCTTTTAGGTACTTGTCGCTTCCATCGCGACGGGAAAACCGTCCGCGAGTCCACTGAGTCGGCATCGCAGCCGATTTCCCCGCCGTTTTTCTCGCTTACAAGTAAAATTCCATGACCCAGCGCCGTGCGCGCGCTTGCCGGGTGCTGCCAATGTGTGCACTGCAGCGACGGCAAACGCATGCATAGCGAAAAATCCCAACAAAATCAAAGGAGGCGTTATGCCAGCCGTCCACGGGAGCATGCTGTTGCTCTACGCGGTGATCGCGATCGCGGTTCTGATCCTGATGATCGCGCGCTACAAGGTTTATCCGTTCCTCGTTCTGATGATCGTGTCCGTGCTGCTGGCCCTCGCGGTCGGCATGCCGATGGACAAAATCGTGAAGTCGTTCGAAACCGGCAACGGCAATACGCTAGGCCACATTGCTGTCGTCGTGGGTCTCGGCACGATGCTCGGCAAGATGATGGCCGAATCGGGCGGCGCCGAGCGCATCGCGAATACGCTGATCAATCTGTTCGGTGAAAAGAACATCCACTGGGCGATGATGGTCGTCGCGATCATCGTCGGCTTGCCGGTGTTCTTTGAAGTGGGCTTTGTGCTGCTGATTCCGATCGCGTTCAACGTCGCGAAGCGCACCGGAAAATCGCTGCTGCTGATCGGTCTGCCGATGGTCGCGGGCCTCTCGGTCGTGCACGGCCTGATCCCGCCGCACCCGGCCGCGCTGCTCGCCGTGCAGGCGTATCACGCCGATATCGGCAAGACGATTGCCTATGGTCTGCTCGTCGGCGTGCCGACGGCGATTGTCGCGGGTCCGCTGTTCGCGCTGCTGATCCACAAGTACGTCAAGCTGCCCGACGCCAACGCGCTCGCCGACCAGTTCACCCAAAAGCACGGCGACACCGAGAAAAAGCACGATCTGCCGAGTTTCGGCGTCACGCTGTTCACCATTCTGCTGCCGGTCATTCTGATGCTGGTCGGGAGTTGGGCGGACCTCGTCTTCACGCCGAAAACGCTACCGAACGATCTGCTGCGCTTCATCGGACAGTCGGACATGGCGCTGCTGATCGCCGTGCTGGTCAGCTTCTGGACCTTCGGCGCGAAGCAAGGCTTCAACCGTGAGCAGATCCAGAAGTTCTGCGGCGAGTGTCTGGCACCGATCGCGGGTATCACGCTTATCGTCGGCGCGGGTGGCGGTTTCGGCCAGGTTCTGCGCGATAGCGGCATTTCTCAGCAGATCGTCGCGACGGCCTCGTCCGCGAGCCTGTCGCCGCTGTTGCTCGGTTGGTTCGTCGCCGCTCTGATCCGTCTTGCCACGGGCTCGGCCACGGTCGCGATGACGACCGCGTGCGGCATCGTCGCGCCCATCGCTGCCGCAGCGGGCGGTCACACAAGCCCGGAATTGTTGGTGCTCGCCACCGGCTCAGGCTCGCTGATCTTCTCGCACGTGAACGATGGTGGCTTCTGGCTGATCAAAGAGTATTTCGGGATGACGGTCGGGCAGACGTTCAAGACCTGGTCGTTGCTCGAGACCATCATTTCTCTGATGGGTCTGGGTTTGACCTTCGTGCTTGCGGCATTCGTGTAAGGAGAGTTCGATGATTCTGATCGCGATGGGCGTGTCGGGCGCCGGCAAGTCTCTCATCGGCGAAATGCTGGCGGAGCGCTTGCACTGCTCGTTCACCGATGGCGACGCTTTTCACAGCGCTGCCAACAAGGAAAAGATGCACAAGGGTATCCCGCTGACCGACGATGACCGCTGGCCGTGGCTCAAAACCATTCGCGCCGCGATCGAGGAAAAGCAGCGCGCGGGCGAGACGGCGGTGTTCACGTGCTCGTCGCTGAAACGGTCGTATCGGGATGTGTTGCGCGACGGCGACCGCGATGTGTGCTTCGTCTATCTGCACGGCACGATGGAAGTGCTTCGCGAGCGTCTAGGCTCGCGCACAGGACACTTCTTCGATCCGTCGCTGTTGCAGAGCCAACTGGACACGCTGGAAGAGCCCGGCGATGACGAGGCGATCACGGAAAGCATCGAACTCACGCCTGAGCAGATCGTCGATAATGTGCTCGAAAAATTGAAGACGCGTGAATGAAAAAAGCCCCGGAAATTCCGGGGCTTTTCACTTCTGGTTCAAGCAATGCGCTTCGCCAGCTCCACGGCCTTGCCGATATACGAGCCCGGCGTCATCTCCAGCAGCAGCTTCTTCGCGTCGGCCGGAATCGCCAGCCCGCCGATGAACGTCTGCAGCGCCTCGCGCGTGATGCCCTTGCCGCGCGTGAGTTCCTTCAACTGTTCATACGGATTCTCGATGCCATAGCGCCGCATCACGGTCTGCACCGGCTCGGCGAGCACTTCCCACGTATTGTCGAGATCTTCGTTGAGGCGCGCCGCGTTCACTTCGAGCTTGTCCAGGCCGCGGATCAGCGCGTCGTAAGCGAGCAGCGAATAACCGAACGCAACGCCGATATTGCGCAGCACGGTCGAATCGGTCAGGTCGCGCTGCCAGCGCGAGACCGGCAGCTTGTCGGCGAGATGGCGCAGCGTCGCGTTCGCGAGGCCGAGGTTGCCTTCCGAATTCTCGAAGTCGATCGGATTGACCTTGTGCGGCATCGTCGACGAACCGATTTCGCCGGCCTTCGTCCGCTGCTTGAAGTAGCCGAGCGAGATGTAGCCCCACACGTCGCGATCGAGGTCGAGCAGGATCGTGTTCGCGCGCGCGACGGCGTCGAACAGCTCGGCCATGTAGTCGTGCGGCTCGATCTGGATCGTGTACGGATTGAAGGTGAGCTTCAGTCGATTTTCGACGACATCCTTCGAGAACGCTTCCCAGTCGAATTCCGGGTACGCCGACAGATGGGCGTTGAAATTGCCGACAGCGCCGTTCATCTTGCCGAGCAACTCGACCTTCTCGATACGCTGGATCGCGCGCGACAGACGCGCCGCGACGTTGGCGATTTCCTTGCCGAGCGTCGTCGGGCTGGCGGGCTGGCCGTGCGTGCGCGACAGCATCGGCTGTTCGGCGTGCGCGTGCGCGAGCTTCACGAGGCGCGCATGCACCGAACGCAGCGCGGGCAGGATCACGCGTTCGCGCGCGCCCGCGAGCATCAGGCCGTGCGACGTGTTGTTGATGTCTTCCGACGTGCACGCGAAATGGATGAACTCGCTCGCGCGCTCCAGTTCCGGCTGGCCCTTGACCGATTCCTTGAGCCAGTATTCGACCGCCTTCACGTCATGATTCGTGACGCGCTCGATGTCCTTGATGCGCGCCGCGTCGTGCGCGGTGAAGCGCTCGGCGAGGCCCAGCAGGAACTGCTCGGAAGCCTCGGAGAAGCGCGGAACTTCGTCGAATCCGGCGCGCGACAGCGCGATCAGCCAGTGAATCTCGACCGTCACGCGATGGCGCATGAACGCGGCTTCGGAGAGCCAGTCGCGCAGGGCTTCGGTCTTGGCGGCGTAGCGGCCGTCGAGCGGCGAGAGCGCGGTGAGCGCAAAGAGGGTATCGGGACGGGTATCGGACATGATTGCGTGTCGCAACGGAAGGAAAAGACGGGAGAACCGCGCATTTTACCATCGGATGCGTCCCAATCCCCGGCGCTCAGCCCGCCCGCAGTTCCTCGTCGAGTGCGCGCAGTTGTGCGGGCGTGCCGACGTTTTCCCATCGGCCCGCGTAGAGCTCACCGCTCGCGCGCCCGGCCGCGATGGTTTCGCGGTAGTAGGGCGTCAGCGCGCGGCGCGTGCCGGGCGCGAGATCGTGAAACATGCGCGTGTCATAAAGCCCGATGTTGCCGAAGGTGTAGCGCGGCGCGCCGTCGAGCGCGAGCGTGCCATCTTCGAGCGCGAAATCGCCTTTCGGATGAAACGGCGGATTCGGCACCATCACGAGATGCATGCCGGGCGCGTCCATCGAAGCGAGCTTTGAAGCACGGTGGCGCAAGGTGGAATAGTCGAAATCGCAGGACACATCGCCGCTGACCGCGATGAACACGCCGTTCCCGATCAGTTGCCGCGCCTGCGCGATGCCGCCTGCGGTCTCCAGCGCCTCGGTCTCGGGCGAGTACCGCAATTCGACGTCCCATCGTGAACCGTCGCCGAGCGCCGCCTCGATCTGCTCGCCGAGCCACGCATGATTGATGACGATCGTCGCGACGCCCGCCGCCGCAAGCCGCTCGATCTGCCACACGATGAGCGGCTTGCCGCCGACCTCGAGCAACGGTTTCGGGCAGGTATCGGTGAGCGGGCGCATGCGTTCGCCCCGGCCGGCGGCGAAGATCATCGCCGTTTTCAAAGCGTGCGTCATCGTGAACTCAGAAGGTATAGCCGACTTCGATCGCGCGGCCTTCGAGCGAATCGAGCAGGCGCGCGAACGGCCAGAGCGGCGCGTAGCGTTCCGCGACCTTGCGCGCGTAGCCGATGAAACGCGGCAGATCGGCGAGATAACGCGGCTTGCCATCGCGATAGTGAATGCGCGCGAAGAGGCCGAGCACCTTGATGTGCCGCTGCAGGCCCATCCATTCGAGCTGACGGTAGAACTCGCCGAAATCCTCATCGACGGGAAGACCGGCTTTCTTCGCGCGTTCCCAGTAGTAGGCGACGCAATCGAGCTGAAATTCCTCGTCCCAGCTGATGAACGCATCGCGCATCAGCGACGCCATGTCGTAGGTGATCGGGCCGTACACCGCGTCCTGAAAATCCAGCACGCCCGGATTGGGCTCGCATACCATCAGGTTGCGCGGCATGTAATCGCGCAGCATGAAGGTTTGCGGCTGCGCGAGCGCGCTTTGCACGAGCAGCGCGAAGGTTGCGTCGAGCGTCTTGCGTTCGTCCGCGGTGACCTCGCGACCCAGATGGCGGCCGATGAACCACTCGGGCATCAACTCCATCTCGCGGCGCAAAAACGCCTCGTCGAAGGCCGGCAGCACGCCTTCGCGCGCGGTTTGCTGAAAGCGGATCAGCGTGTCGATCGCGGAGCGCATCAATGGCCGCGCGTTCTTTTCGTCGAGAACGGAAATGTAAGTCGTGGTGCCGAGATCCGTCACGAGCATGAAACCCGCTTCGAAATCCATTTCCAAAACTTTCGGCACGTGCACGTCCGCCGCTTCGAGCAACCCGGCAACCTGCACGAACTCTCGACATTTCTCCGGCGGCGGCGCATCGACGGCGATGAGCGTTTTGCCGAACGCCGAATCGCTTTCCATCCGGAAATAGCGGCGAAAGCTTGCATCGGCGGAAGCGGGGGCGAGACTCGCGAGATTCAGCCGGTAGAGTCCGGTGAAGTTTTCAAGCCACGCGCGGAGCTGATTCAGGCGGGCGTCGGAAGGAATGTGCGTCATAAATTCGAGGGGCGAAACATCTTGCCATATAATACCCCACGACTTTTTTAAGCGATCCGTTTCACGCCTGGCGCCAGGCCCCCGACGACTGTGAGCGTCACCGTTCGATCGAGTGTCGTCCCTGCATAGCAACGGACCGTCAAGTTCGTGACCGCGGAAAGGGCGCGGCCGCCTGCCCGGCGGCATCGGGCGCGTGGGACGCGAACGGGATCGAACCGCCACCCATACATGCCGCCACGACAGTTTCCCGTATCGAAAATTCAAGGCGACGCTCAGCCACGCAGGCGGCGGCTCGTCGTCGCGCTTCTATCCGTTCCGGGCCTGATGCCGGCCCTTGCGCACGCCCAACTCGCCGGTCCTGCAGCCGACGCCCAGCCCCTCGACGGCCCCGGCAGTCTGCGTTTCGCGCCGCAACTCGAAGAGCGCCCGCTGCAAAACGGCCAGCAGCCTTCGACGTTCCTCCTGAGCGACAAGGCGACGGGCACGACCGACGAAGACATGGCGGCGAAAGGCTCGGCCGAGATCCGGCGCACGGTGACGGTCATCAAGGGCGACGCGCTGCATTACGACCAGGATACCGACATGGCCGATGCTTTCGGCAATGTCAGGCTGATCAACAACGGCGTGTCGTTCGTCGGTCCGGAAGCGCATCTGAAGGTGGAGGCCAACGAAGGGTTCATGACGAACCCGAAGTACCGCTTCAACCTGACGGGCGGCTCGGGCAGCGCCGAGCGCGCCGACATGATCGACAACGAGCGGGCTCGCATCGATCACGGCACCTATACGGCATGCCAGTGCGAGTCCGATCCGGCCTGGTACATCAAGGGCACGTCGTTCGATTTCGATACCGGCGCCGAAGAGGGCATCGCGCATAACGGCGTGTTGTTCTTCCAGGGCGTGCCGGTGTTCGGCAGCCCGTGGCTGTCGTTTCCGCTGACGGGCGATCGTCGCAGCGGCCTGTTGCCGCCGACCTTCGCGCTCAGCTCGACGACCGGCTTCGAAGCGACGATTCCGTACTATTTCAATATCGCGCCCAATCGCGATCTGACGGTCACGCCGCGCATCATGACGAAGCGCGGCGTGCTCGGCGAGGCGACGTACCGCTATCTGTCGCCTACGTATTCGGGCTCGCTCGACGTCAACTATCTGCCGAACGACCGCGAGACGCACACGAATCGCTATGCGATCTTCTGGCAGCATCGCCAGAATTTCGGCAACGGCTTCGGCGGCTACGTCAATTACAACAAGGTTTCGGACGATCAATATCCGGAAGACCTGGGCAACGCGTCGAATCAGTTCCTGAACGGCACGCAGTTGCTGTATCAGCAGGAAGCGGGGCTCACGTACAACAACGGCCCGTGGTCGGTGCTCGCGCGCGAGCAGCGCTGGCAGACGCTGCAACCTTCGACGCCGCCGTACGCCCGCGAGCCGCAGGTGAACGTTCAGTACAACAAGTACAACGTCGGCGGCTTCGATTACGGCGCGGAACTGGACGCCACGCGCTTCACGATCACCACCGATGGCGCGACCGACGGCAACCGGCTGTATTTCAATCCGTACCTGAGCTACGGAATCAATGCGCCGGGCTATTTCGTCACGCCGAAGGTGCAGTGGCACTTCGCGTCATACGACCTGAGCCACATCGCGACGAGCCAGGTCGCGGGTTCGTCGCCGCCGGTCGCGGGGCAGCCGAAGAACTTCACCGAGTCGATTCCGACGCTCAGCTTCGACACGGGTCTCGTGTTCGACCGTTCGGTGCGGCTTTTCGGGCAGGATTACATTCAGACGCTGGAGCCACGGCTCTATTACGTCTACACGCCGTATCACAATCAGGACTTCGCGCCGATCTTCGATACCGCCGAAGCCGACTTCGGCCTCGCCGAGATCTACTCGCCGAACACGTTCGTCGGCAACGACCGCATCGCGGACGCGAACCGTCTGACGGCCGGCCTGACCACGCGCTTCATCAACCCGGCGACGGGCGACGAGCGCGCGCGTTTTGTCATCGCGCAGCAATATTATTTCCAGAGCCAGCGTGTCACGATCACGCCGGGTCAACTGCCCGAGCAGGCGAAGCACTCGGACCTGATCGCGGGCGCGGCCATCAAGCTCGGCGCTGGTTTCGCTTCGGAAACCGCGTTCCAATATAATGTGGACAACAATCAGCTCGTGCGTTCGAGCATCGGTTTCGCGTTCAGTCCCGGAGAACGCAGGGTCATCAACGTCGGTTATCGCTACACGCGTTCGAACCAGACCACGCTGGTGAACGAGCCGATCAACCAGATCCTGTTGTCGGGCGAGTGGCCGCTCACGAACCGTCTCTATGCCGTCGGCCGCGTGAATTACGATCTCGCGAGCCATCGTCTCGTCGACGGGCTTCTGGGCTTCCAGTACGATGCCGACTGCTGGGCGTTCGGCTTCGGCATGCAGCGCTACGCCAACGGCGTGAACACGCAGGGTCAGCCTTCGTCAGGCACGCGCGTGCTCGCGCAATTGACGTTCAAGGGATTGTCGAACGTCGACAACGGACTCGTCAGCGCGTTCCGCGCGAGCGTTCAGGGTTATCAGCCGCCGCCGCCAGCGGCGCCGCCGCTCTCCCGGTACAGCGATTACGAGTAAGGCCGGAACGGGCGCGCGCGGTATCCAATGACAGGCAGTGAAGAGCGGCGCCGGTGGCCGCGCAGGGCAGTGCATACAAGCAGGACACGAACGGGTGAAGTCCGTATTTGATGGAGTATCTGTGGCAAACGTGAATATGTTTCGATCGACGGCAATCGCGGCGGGCGTGCTCGTCGGCGCGCTGATCCTGAGTTCGCCGGCCGGTGCGCAGGCGTTGTCGAATCGCAATACGCAGGTCGCCGATTCCGTCGTTGCGGTGGTGAACGACGGCGTCATCACGCAACGCGAACTGCGAGACCGCACGACGCTCATCGTCAAGCGCCTGCAGCAGCAGAATGCGCCGGTGCCGCCCGCGGACCAGATGCAGCGGCAAGTGCTCGATCAGATGGTGCTCGAGCGCATCCAGCTCCAGAAGGCGAAGGAAGACGGCATCGTCATCGACGACGCCACCGTCAACCGCACGCTCGCGCGTCTCGCGCAGCAAAACCAGATGTCGCTCGACGTCTACCGTTCGCGTATCGAGGCGCAGGGCGTGCCCTGGTCCACTTTCACGCGCGACGCGCGCACGGAGCTCACGCTCTCGAAGCTGCGCGAGAAGGAAGTCGACAGCAAGATCACGGTGTCGGACGGCGAGGTGGCGAACTACATCGCCAGCCAGCGCGGTCCGGGTGCGCGCAACACGAGCGATCTGCGTCTTCAGCACATCATGTTCAAGCTGCCGTCGGACGCGCCGGCAAGCGAAGTCACCAAGGTGCAGACGCAAGCCGACGCCGTGCTCAAGCAGGCGCAAGGCGGCGAGGACTTCGCCAAGCTGGCGAAGCAGAATTCGCAGGACACGGACGCCGGCAAGGGCGGCGATCTCGGCTACCGCACGCCCGCCTCGCTGCCGGCGGGCATCGTGAACGCGGTGTCGACGCTGCGCCCGGGCCAGGTCGTACCGACGCTGCTGCGCACCGACGGCGGCTTCGAGATCATCAGGCTGGTGGATCGCCGCGCGAGCCAAGGCACCGCGGGCGATGCGCCCAAGCTCGTGCAGACGCATGTGCGCCATATTCTGCTGCGCGTGTCGGACGGCATGTCGGAACAGGCCGCGCGCCAGAGACTGCTCGATATCAAGCAGCAAGTCGCGAACGGCGGCGATTTCGCCAATTTCGCGCGTACGTATTCGCAAGACGGTTCGGCGTCGCAAGGCGGCGATCTCGGCTGGATCAGCCCGGGCGAAACCGTGCCGGAATTCGAGCGCGCGATGAACAATCTGCAGGACGGCGCCGTCAGCGATCCGGTGCGAAGCGAATACGGCTATCACCTGATCCAGGTGCTCGGCCGCCGCGATGCGGAAGGATCGGCGGCGCAGCAGCTCGATATCGCACGTCAGGCGATCGGCCAGCGCAAGGCCGAGCAGGCGTATTCCGACTGGCTGCGCGAACTGCGCGACACCGCGTACGTGCAGTACAAGGGCGTCGCTGCCCAGCCGCAGTAACAGCATGAGCGCCGCCGACGTCCGACCGCTCGCCATCGCCATTACGACTGGCGAACCGGCCGGCGTTGGTCCGGAACTGACGGCGGCGGCGCTGATGCAGGCGCGCGAGCGCTGGCCGTCGGCGCATTTCACGGTGCTCGGCGACCGCAACTTGCTGGCGTCGCGCGCTGCGCAAGACTGGCCCGACGCGGTCGATATCGAACATCACGCGCTTGCCGTGCCTGCCGAGGCCGGCAAACTGAATGCCGCGAACGGGCGCTATGTGCTCGGTCTGCTCGATGCCGCGATCGACGGCGCGGTTTCCGGCCGATTCGACGCCATCGTCACCGCGCCGCTGCAAAAGAGCACGATCAACGATGCCGGCGTGCCTTTCACCGGCCACACCGAATATCTCGCCGAGCGCACGAACACGCCGCGCGTCGTGATGATGCTGGCGGGTTCGGGCGAGCGCCCGTTGCGCGTCGCGCTCGCGACCACGCATTTGCCGCTGAAGGACGTGTCCGCGGCGCTCAGCATCGATGGCCTCGTCGAAACGCTCACCATCGTCGATCACGATCTGCGCGCGCATTTCGGTTTGCCCGCGCCGCGCATTCTCGTCACCGGGCTCAATCCGCATGCGGGCGAGAACGGCTATCTCGGCCGCGAGGAAATCGATGTCATCACGCCCGCGCTCGAACGCGCACGCGCACTCGGCATCGATGCGCCCGGCCCGTATCCCGCTGACACGCTGTTTCAGCCGCGCTATCTGAAAGACGCCGACTGCGTGCTCGCGATGTTCCACGACCAGGGCTTGCCGGTGCTGAAATACGCGACCTTCGGCGAGGGCATCAACGTGACGCTCGGCTTGCCGATCATCCGCACGTCGGTGGATCACGGCACCGCGCTCGATCTCGCCGGCACGGGCCGTGCCGATCCGGGCAGCATGATCGCCGCCATCGACGCCGCCGTCACGATGGCGCGTCACAAACGCGCGGCGGCGTAGAGCCAGTCGCGCGGCCGCTTCTTTCGAACGAGTATGTCGACCAAACACCAAGGCCATTTCGCGCGCAAGCGCTTCGGGCAAAACTTTCTCGTCGATCAGGGCGTGATCGATTCCATCGTCGATGTGATCGCGCCGAAGCGCGGTGAGCGCATGGTCGAGATTGGGCCGGGGCTCGCGGCGCTGACTGAGCCGCTGATCGAGCGCGTGGCCACGCCCGAGTCGCCGCTGCATGCGGTGGAACTGGACCGCGATCTGATCGGCCGTCTGGAAAAGCGCTTCGGCGACAAGCTCGTCGTGCATTCCGCGGATGCGCTCGACTTCGATTTCGCCTCGCTCGCGCTCGAAGGCGAGGGCAACGAAAAGCCGACATTGCGCATCGTCGGCAATCTGCCGTACAACATTTCGAGTCCGCTCCTGTTTCACCTGACGACGTTCGCGCACAAAGTCATCGATCAGCATTTCATGCTGCAGGACGAAGTGGTCGAACGCATGATCGCCGAGCCCGCGACCAAGGATTACGGGCGCCTCTCGGTGATGCTGCAATACCGCTACGTGATGGACAAGCTGATCGACGTGCCGCCCGAGTCGTTCAATCCGCCGCCGAAGGTGAATTCCGCGATCGTGCGCATGATTCCGTTCGCGCCGCATGAGCTGCCAGAAGTCGACGAAGCCGTCTTGAGCGACGTCGTGAAGGCCGCGTTCGCGCAGCGCCGCAAGGTGTTGCGAAACAACCTGAGCGCGTACCGCGACACGATCGATTTCGACGCGCTCGGCTTCGATCTCGCGCGCCGCGCCGAGGAAGTGCCGGTCGCGGAATTCGTCGCGCTGGCGCAGGCGGTTCAGCGCTCGAAAGCCTGAAAGCAGCCGGCATCCGAGAGCAATCTCATCAGCCGTTCCAGTCGCGCGCGCTGCTCGCGAAGCAGGCCGCGCGTTGCGCTCACCTGCTGCACGCGCGTCCGCCAGTACGTCTGGCCGAACAGCGAGTTCGCGCCTTCCGCAGACAGCACGCGCTCCAGATGCCCGATCGCGGCATCGACGTTCCCGGGCGTGTACGGGCTCGTGATCGCGGCATGCCGCTCGAGTGTTTCGTTCATCGTGGTCCTCGTGTCGCGTTGAATCCGAGCGTCTGATTCTCCGAGCTGCGCGGGACATTCGACGTCCCGAAACGTGCGTTCTCGATCGGGACGCGATGTGTCCGGATCGGCTGCTATGATCGTCGTCCCCATCGATGCGGGGCAGAAAGACATCCTTCAAGGGAGAGAGCGCATGCGCTTCATACACGCGGCGGACATCCATCTCGACAGCCCGTTGCACGGCCTGTCCGCCTACGCGGACGCACCCGCCGACATGCTGCGCAACGCCACGCGCGAGGCGTTCTCGAAGCTCGTGTCGGTGGCGGTCGACGAACAGGTCGATTTCATGGTGATCGCCGGCGATCTCTACGACGGCACCTGGCGCGATCACAACACCGGCATCTTTTTTTGCCGCGAGATGGGGCGGCTGCGTCGCGCGGGCATTCCGGTCTACGTGCTCTTCGGCAATCACGACGCCGAAAGCGAAATGACGAGCCAGCTTCAATTGCCCGACAACGTCCATACGTTCTCGACGCGAAAGCCGCAGACGTTTCGCATCGACGAGCTGAAGGTCGCCTTGCACGGCCACAGTTTCAAGGAAAAAGCGGTCACGACGAATCTGGTCACCGCGTATCCATTGCCGGTCGCGGGATACTTCAACATCGGCGTGCTGCATACCGCGCTCGAAGGCGGCTCGATTCACGCGAGCTACGCGCCGTGCTCCGTCGCCGAACTGCACGCGAAGGAATATCACTACTGGGCGCTCGGTCACGTGCACGAGTACGCGATCTGGCAGGAAGCGTCGACCATCGTGTTTCCGGGCAATCTGCAGGGACGCAACATTCGCGAGACGGGCAGGCGCGGCGCGGTGATCGTGACGGTGTCGGATGCGCAAGAGGTGAGCGTCGAGCGGCTTTTCATCGACGTGCTGCGCTGGGAAGCCGTCACGGTGGATGCATCGCAGGCGGGCACGCTCGATGAGGTCGCGCTCGCGGTCGGACGCGCGCTCGAAGCGCTCGTCGAATCTTCTGCGTCGTCGGCGCCGCACGCCGTGCGCGTGACGATCACCGGCGCGACTCAGGCACACGGCGAACTCTTCGGCCTGGAAACGCAACTGCGCGCGGAAGTGCTCGCGCAGATCGCAGCGATCAGCCACGACCGGCTCTGGCTCGAAAAAGTGAAGATCGCGACCGAGCCGCTCGCGCACAGTGAACCCTCGACCGGCCGCACCGATGCGCTCGCCGATCTGCACGGCCTTCTGATCGAAGCCGAGTCCGACCCGGAATTCCTGAACATGCTCAAGGAAAGACTCATCGCGCTCGCATCGCAGGCGCCGAGCGAATTGCAGAAGTCCGTGCCCGAGCTGGAGCACGTGCGAAATGGCGAGCTCGCGAAGCTCGTCGCAGAAGTTCGGTCGGGCCTGATCGCGCAGTTGTCGGACGCGGAGTAAGACATGCGCATCGGCAAGCTCGAACTCATCCGCTATGGCAAGTTCACCGATCACACCGTCGACTTTCCGTCGGCGGAACATGACTTCCATTTCGTCGTCGGCCCGAACGAGGCCGGCAAATCGACCATCAGGAATGCGATTTCCGAGTTGCTCTTCGGCATGCCGCACAGCTCGTCGCTCGCGTTCGTGCATCCGCAAAGCGACCTGCGGCTCGGTGCGTCGATCGAAACGGGCGGCGAAGCGTTCGCGTTTCATCGCACGAAGAGCCGCAAAACATCGCTTTGCGCGCCAAACGGCGATGCGCTGGCCGCCGATGCATTGACGACGTTCCTCGGCGCCGCCGACAAGAGCTTCTTCGAGCAGATGTACTGCCTGAATCACGAGGCGCTTCGCCGGGGCGGAGAGGCGATTCTCGATGCATCGAGCGATGTCGGACAGGTGCTGTTCCAGTCGGCGGCGGGCATCGCGAGTCTCGGCGACGTGCGCCAGCGTCTCGCGGAGGAAGCCGAAAGCCTGTGGGCGAAGCGCAAGTCGGGCTGCATGTACAACATCGGCCGGAAGCAATACGACGAAGCGACGGACGAACTGAAAGCCGCCAGCGTGCGAACCGCGAAGTGGACGCGCGCGCATGTCGCCTTCGAAGAGAACGAGGAGAAAAGCCGCGAACAGGACGCGCGCCGCGCGGAGCTCGAAGCGCAGCGGGGCAAGCTCGAACGCGTGAGGCGCATCGCGCCGTATTTGAACGTGTGGCGCGAGAAGGCGGCGCAATTGCGCGAATTGGGCGATGTCGTCGATCTGCCCGCGAACGCCGAAGCAACATTGCAAAGCGCGCTGAAGCGCCTCGCGGCGGCGCAAAGTGCGCTCGACGTGCATGCGAAGACGGCGGAGCAGTTGCAGTCGGATTCGGGCGCGATCCGTATCGATGACGCGCTGCTCGCCGCGCAAGCGCGCATTCGCGCGCTCGAGGCCGCGCGACAGCGCTGCGCGAATCACGCGAGCGAAATCGCGCGGCTCGAACAGGAAGTCGCGATGCGCCTGCGCCAGATCGCGCAGGACGGCGCGCAACTCGGCTGGCCGCAGGACGAAGCCGGAGCACGCCTTTCGATGCCCGGCACGCTCGCCCTGCAAACCGTCACGAGCCTGATGTTCGAGCGCGGTGAGCTCGAGCTTGCCGCGCGCAATGCGGAACAGGCGGCCGACGAATGCGCGGCGCACATCGACGGGCTGAAGTCGAAGCTCGCGGCGATCGCGAGCGGCGACGTGTCGCCAGGTCTGCGCGCCGCGTTGCGTGCCGCGCAGAAATATCGTGACGCGAGCGCCGCGCATCAGCGCCTCGACCACGCGAAACGCGACGCGCAGCAGTTGCTCGAAGCGGGCATGGCGGCGCTCGGCCGATGGTCCCGCCCGATTGCCGATCTGAAGGCGATGACGCTGCCGGCCGCGGAGCGCATCGCTGCATTGCGCGCGGAGCGACAGGAACTCGTGTCTCGCCTGTCGCTCGCGGCCGATCGCGCGAAAGAAACACGGGACACGTTCCACGCCACGCGATCCGAACTCGACGATCTGGTCGACACGCACGATGTCGTGACGGGCGATCAGGTGCACGAAGCGCGCGCCTCGCGCGATGCGGCATGGCGTGCGATCAGGTCCGGCGACGTCGCGCTCGATGACGGCGCGTCCGGCTTCGAAACGGCGATGGACATGGCGGACGATCTGGCCGATCGTCAGCTCAACTCGGTCGGTCATGCGACCCAGCTCGCGGCGCTGAAGCGGCGCGTCGCGAACGAAGAAGCGACGCTCGCGCGACGCGAAGAAGGCGTGCGCGAAGCCGAATCGACGCTCACGAAGTTCGATGAAGCATGGCGCGCACTCGCCGCGCAATCGCAGATCGCGGACATGTCGCTCGACGATGCGCCATCGTGGATCGCATCGCGCGACAAGGCGCTGGCCGCGGCGCAGACGCTCGACGCGCGCGCCGAAGAACTCGCGCGCGAATCCGCCGATTCCGACGCACGCCGCGACGAACTCGCGCGGCACCTCGAGGACACGGGCGCGCGAATCGACGCGCAGTCCGATCTCGACACGTTGTGCGACGTGGCTCAGACGCACATCGGCGCCGTCGACGAGGCGGCGGTGACGCGGCGTCACGTCTCGACGCAACTCGATGAAGCGCAAGCCGATCGCATCGCAAGGCAAGGCGTGGCGAAAGCAGCCCGCGAAACATTCGAGCGCTGGCAACGCGAGTGGTCGGCCGCGCTCGCGAAAGCGGGCCTTTCGAACGCGGCGGATTCGCAGGCGGCGGCCGAAGCGGCCATCGACATCGTGAAGAAGATCGGCGAGCAACTGACGCAGATCGATGCCATCCGAACCGGACAGATCGACGCAATGCGCGCGACGCTCGCCGCATTCGAGGGCGATGCATCGCAACTCGTGCGCGAGCTCGACGAATCGCTCGCGACGCTCGGCGCGAATGCGATCGCAACAGAGTTGTCGGCGCGCCTCGACCGCGCGTCTGCCGCGCATGCCGAGCGGGATCGGTTGAAGAAGGCGCATGCGTCGGCGAGCGAGCAAGTGAGCCATGCCAGGGCCGAGGTGGAAGAGGCGAACGCCACGGTGCGTCCGCTCTACACGCTCGCCTGTGTCGATACGCCGGACGTGCTTCAGGCGCTCATCGCGCAATCGCAGAAGAAGCGCGAGCTGATCGCCGCCGTGGACGACGCGCGCGCCGCGCTCATCAAAGGCGGCGATGGCCTGACGCTCGACGAACTCGTTGCGGAAGTAGAGGGCGCGGATATGCCGAACGTGCAGGCCGAGTTGTCGCGCATCGGCACGGCGCTGTCAGAGTCGGTAAGAATCGCGAGCGAAACGGCGACGGCGCTCGACGCCGCGCGCCGCGAACTCCATGCGATCTCGGGCGAAGCGAATGCCGCGCGCGCAGAAGCGAAGCGTCAGGAAGCGCTCGCCGCGATGGCCGATGCAGCCGAACGTTTCGTGAAGGTCGAAACGGCGTCGACTTTGCTCAAGTGGGCGATCGACCGCTATCGCGAGCGGCGTCAGGGTCCGATGCTTGCGCGCGCGAGCACGATTTTCTCGGCGCTCACGCTCGGCACCTTCTCGCGGCTGGTCGTCGATTACGATCGTCAGCCGATGGCGCTGTCAGCGATTCGCGCGAGCGGCGAGCACGTCGACATCGCGGGCATGAGCGAAGGCACGCGCGATCAGTTGTATCTCGCGCTGCGCCTTGCGGCGCTGGAAGAACACGCTGAAAAGGCGTCGGCGCTCCCGTTCGTCGCCGACGATCTCTTCATCAATTTCGACGACGGCCGCGCGCGCGCCGGCCTGCGTGTGCTCGCGCAGATCGCGAAACGCACCCAGGTGATCTTTCTGAGCCATCACGATCATCTGGTCGATATCGTGCGCGACGTGTTCGGGCCGCACGTCAACGTGCGTTACATGGGCTGATGCAGCATACGGTCGAGCCGCTCTAGCGTCTCGCGCGCGCCGCCCGCGATGCCGATGCCGGCGCCCGGTGCAATCGCGTGTTCGCGCGGATTGATGCGGATGACGCGCGGCCCGTTGCGCTCGCTGAAACGCCTGACAGTGGGCAGCGCGCGACCCGCGCCGAGTTCGACGACCACGCGCTTTTCGACGCCATGCAACCACGTCGCGAGCCTGCGCTCCTGCAGCGCCGAACGCGTGTCGATCCAGTTCCAGTCCCCGAACATGAGGATGTTCGGGCGCGCGAGCGCGTGGCAATGCGGACAGCGCGGCATCGCGTTGACGAGCTCGCAGCGCGTCTCGTCGACGATCGGATCGAATCCGTCGGCGGACCAGATGTCGTTCGTGCAGGCGTCGATGCATTGCAACGAGCCGATGGCGCCGTGGCACTCGGCCACGCGCTCGGGCGCGAAGCCCGAGCGCTGGAACTGGCCGTCGACATTGCTCGTGAAGACGAACGCACCGTGCGGCATGCGCGCGGCCCAGCGCTTCAGCACGCGAAAGCCTTCATGCGGCGCGGTCGCGCGATACAGCGCGAGCCGATGCCCGTAAAAGCCCCACGCGAGCCGCGGATGACGAACGAAGCCTTCGGGATTCGCCATCTCCTCGAATGAATAGCCGCGATTCCGTAACGCCGGATAGGCACGCCAGAAGCCATCCGGCCCGCGAAAATCCGGCAGTCCCGAATCGACGCCCATGCCCGCGCCCGCGGTGATCAGCAGGCCATCGGCATGGCGAATCCATTCGGCCGCCTGCTCGAAAAGCGCGGCGTCGTTCATCGCGCGCCTTCCTGACGATACCGGCTCGCGAGCTTGCGATAGTCTTCGGCGAACTCATCGCGCAAGGCTTGCGGCGCGAGAATCTCGACGCCCGCGCCCAGCGCACGCAGCCACCAACGCAGCTTGAGACTGGGCGTGACGGTGCCCGTGACTTTCATGCGGCCATCGGGGAGGGTATCGATTTGCTGATCCTTCGACATCGGCGATTCGCGCAACTGATTGCCCGCATTACCTTCGAAGGCGAGTTCGAGCAGCACCGGCGGCTCGGGCAAGAAGTCGAACACCTGCTGCGTCTCGATATATTTACGCAGCTTGAAATCCTCAGGGTAGGTGAACGATTCGCCCGATTCAGACACCGAACGAATGCGATCGAGCCGATAGAGCGTGCGCATCCATTCCGTTTCGCCTTTCTCCGGACGCGGCGCGCGATTCGGGTCCTGCGCGACCATGTACATCACGCCCGCCGATTCGACCAGCGCGAGCGGCCAAAGCGTTTTCGTCTTCGGATCGCTGCCTTGGTCGCGCGTTTGCTCCGCTTTGTACGCGGCGCGATATTGCACGAGCAACTCGCGCTCGAAGAACGTGGCCGTCGCGACCGTCTGGAAGATCTCCGGCCGCAGCTTCGGACGAATCAGCGTGAAGGCGCCATCGACGGAATCGATCTTGTCGGCCCACGCGCGATAGATGCGGCTGTCCGCTTTTTCCTGCGACAGCCGCGATTCGGCGGCTTTGAAGAGCGGATCGATGTCACGCGTCACGGCGTTCGGCAGTTTGTTTCCGGCGAAGCGCTGAAGGATGTGGAAGGCGACCGCTTCCGACGCACTCATCAGGCCGCTCACGCCTTCCTGCAAGCCGTGCAGCCACGGCTTGCGCTGCCAGAGCAGTTCGCGGCCGTTGATCATCGAGACGACGCGCGCATCGGCTTCGAGCGCGGTCAGATGGCGCTGCACCTTCTTGGTATAGCCGACGCGATGGCCGCGCTCTTCGAGACGCCTGCGCACTTCGGGCGTCGAAAGCCACGCGGTCGCGTCCCGCTCGGTGGGCAGCACGCGGAGGATGGCTTCGTCGAGACTGGAGGTCATGGCGCGAAAAGTGTGTCGGCGATGACTCCGATTATATGAATCGATGAGACGTTTTGTGTCTCGATGGAGGAGGCGCGGTGCGAGGGAATCTGGCGTGCACAAAGCAAAAAGCCCAGTCGCAATGACTGGGCTTTTTGTTTGATACTCTTGGTAGGCCGTACGGGATTCGAACCTGTGACCAACGGATTAAAAGTCCGCTGCTCTACCAGCTGAGCTAACGACCCGAAAGAGGCAAAATTATAATTTCAGATTCCAGAGTCTGTCAACTTGTTTCATCGAAGATCGCGTGAATCATCGAAAGAAAAATGCCTGCGGCGTCAATGCCCGCCGGCATTCTCCTCGAGAGGCGCGAAACTCGAACGAACCGCGCGAAGCTTCGCTTACTTCACTTGCGACATCTTGCTCTGCGCGGTCTGCGCGACTTCCGTGCCGGCGTACTGCGAGATGATCTGCTGAAGGGTCTGCTTGGCAGCCGCCTTCTGACCTTGCTCGATCTGGTTGTTCGCGATTGCGAGCAATGCTTCGGGCGCTCGCGGATGCGTCGGATAACTCTTCACCAGATCCTGCCAGATCGCAGTCGACCCCTTGTAATCGCGCTGCGCATAGAGCGCATTGCCGAGCCAGTATCGCGCCGTCGGCTGATACGGGCTTTGCGGATACTTCGCCACGAACGCCTTGAACGACGCCGCGGCGTTCTTGTAGTCGCCGTTACGGAACTGAGTCGACGCTGCGTTGAACGCTTCCGTCTCGCCGGGCTGCACCGAGCCGGTCATGCCGTCGATCGTCTCTTGCTGCGGCTCGAACTTCTTCAAGCGCGAATCGAGATCGGCGTAGTAGTCCTTTTGCTGCTTTTGCAGCGTCGCGACCTGGTTGGCCAGATCCTCGTTCTGTCCGCGAACCGTCGCGACCTGCTGATTGAGCTGGTCGATGCGATTCTGCTGATCGAGGATCGTGCGCTGCGCAGCCTGCAACTGATTGGACAGGCTATCGGTCTTCGTGCGCAGGTCGAGCACGGCTTTACGCGCTTCGTTGTCGTCGAAGACGCCGGCGTGCGCGGGCGCACTCAGTATCGTCGAACCAACCACACACGCGGCTGCGGCCACGCGCAGCAAGGGAAAGCGATACAACATAGGGCGACTCACCCGTAACTGGTTACGTTAAGCAAATTACTGCTGGTACACGAGATCCGCGCGGCGGTTCTGTGCCCACGACGATTCGTCGTGACCCGTCGCCATCGGCTTTTCCTTGCCGAGGCTCACAGCTTCCATCTGCGAATCGGCGACGCCCATCAGGGACATCGCACGACGCACGGCTTCTGCACGCTTCTGGCCGAGCGCCAGGTTGTATTCGCTCGTGCCGCGCTCGTCGGTGTTGCCCTGGATCAGGACGTGACGCTCCGGATGGCTCTTCAGGTACGACGAGTGTTGCTGCAGCAGCGGCTGATAGTCGTCCTTCACGGCGTAGCTGTCGAAGTCGAAATAGATGCTGCGCTTGGCGAGCGGGCTGTTCGGATCGTTCAGCGGGTCGATGTTGACCTGCTTCACGTCCGTCGGGTTCGGCTGCGTGCCGACTGCACCCTTGTTCTGGCCTTCGTCGAGCTTCACGCCCGAGTGACACGCCGCCAATGCGCCGACCATCGCAACTGCCAGGCCGATACGAAGTTTCGACATCATGGTACCTCTCCTTGTGTTGTAGCTGAACGTTGTATGTGAAACGTTATTGCTGGACTTATTGCATGAACGGACCCCAGGACGGCTCGCGCACCACACCGCCCTGAACTGACAAGACTTGCCGCGTGCGACCGTCGGTCGAAACGGCTGCCAACACGCCACGTCCGTTCACTTGGGTGGCGTAGAGGATGTACTGACCATTCGCCGCGAAGCTCGGCGATTCGTCATGCGTCGTGTCGGTCAGCCCCGTCGCCGTGCCGGACGCGAGGTCCTGCAGGTACAGCTTGAAGCCGCCGCCAGTGCGCGAAATGTACGCGAGTTGCTTGCCGTCCGGACTCACGCGCGGGCTCGTGTTGTACGCGCCTGCAAACGTGACCCGCTGGGCCGCGCCGGCGCTTTCACCCGCCGCCGGCATCTTGTAGATCTGCGGTTGGCCGCCGCGATCGCTCGTGAAATAAATCCAGTTGCCATCGGGAGAGAAGTACGGCTCGGTGTCGATGGAACTGCCTTGCGTCAGACGGCGCAGGCCGGAGCCGTCTGCATTGACTTCGAAAATCTGCGTGTTGCCGGTGCGCGAGAGCGCGACCGCGAGCTTGCGGCCATCAGGCGACCACGCCGGGGCACTGTTGTTGCCCTTCTGGTTCGACACGACCACACGACGTCCCGTCGGCAGATCGTGGATGTACACCACCGGCTTCTTCTTCTCGAACGACACGTAGGCGACCTTCGTGCCGTCCGGCGACCACGCCGGAGAAATGATCGGTTCCGGGCTGGAGAGCGCGATCTTTGCGTCCTGACCGTCCGAATCCGAAATCTGCAATTGATAGCGGCCGCCCGTCTGAATGACGTAGGACAGACGCGTTGCGAACACACCGCGGCCGCCGAGCAGCTTCGCGTAGATGTAGTCCGCGATCTTGTGCGCGCTCATGCGCAGGCCACTTTCGGCGCTGACGAGCGACAGGCCACCGAGGTTCTGTTGCTTGACGGTGTCGTAGAGGCGGAAGCGCACTTCGTACTGGCCGTTCGGCAGCTTGTTCACGCTGCCCGACACGAACGCGTCCGCTCCTTTTGCCTTCCACGCGCCGAGGTCGACCGAATCAGCTTCCCCGACCGGCGCGCTGCCGGCGTCGATATTGGTGAACTTGCCGCTTCTCTGCAGATCCTGGCGAATGATCGCGCTGACCTGCTGCGGCGAACTCGCTTCATTGGCGAAATTGGCCGTCGCGATCGGAAACTGGGTCGAACCGACGCCGGTCACGAGTACGTTCAACTGGGCGTGTGCGGCAGTGCCGGCTGCGATCAGGCAGGACGCGACTAGCGTTTTCAGGCCAAGCTTCGTCATCAAACTCATGCTGTATAGGTTCCAGATAAAAGCGTTTTCAAGTGTCCGCGGACTGCAGAACAGACCCGCGGTCGCACAATTCGTTCCCGCAGCTTAATACGAGCTTTCACAGGCATTTTCTGCCCCGGATTCACGCGATCAGCCTCCCGCCGGACGCAGCGTGATCGTGAAGCTCGAAGGCGCCTTGCCGTCGATATCCACGGGCATCGGATCGGAGCGTTGCACTGCGCGCAACGCTGCCTGATCCCATTGCTCGTTGCCGCTCGAACGGGTGATGTTTGCCGATAGCAGCGTGCCCGACGGCGAGCAGCGCACCGACACCACGGTCTCGAGGCCGGCGGTTTCGCCCGCCCACACGATGTTCGGCCGCACGCGGCGCTGCACCTTCTCGGCGTAGCCAGGCGAGGTCGCATTGCCGCCCGCGCCCTTGCCGGTTCCGCTCTTCGCCAGTCCCTCGCCGCTGCCCGACGTGCCACCGCCCAACTGACCCTGCAATTGCGAGAGACGAGCCTTGCGTTCGGCATCGAGCCTGGCCTTCGCTTCCGCGTCGGCCTTGGCTTTCGCCTGCGCCTTCGCTTTGGCGTCGGCTTCAGCCTTGGCCTTGGCTTGTGCATCGGCTTTCGCCTTGGCTTCCTGCTGTTCCTTCTGCTCCTTGAGCTGTTCCTGCTTCTGCGCTTCGGCTTGCTGCTGACGCTGCTTGTCCTGCTGCGCTTTCTGCTGCTGCTGCTTTTGCAGTTCGGCCTGGCGCTGCTGCTCGATCTGCTTCTGCTTGTCCTGCATCGCCTTCTGCTGTGCGGCCGCGGCGGCGGCTTGCGCGGCCAGTTGCTGCTGGCGCTTCGCTTCCGCTTCCTGGCGTGCCTGTTCCTGCTGACGGCGTTGCTCGGCGAGCTGCGCCTCGCGCGCGGCGGCTTCCTGTTGCTTGCGCTTCTTTTCCTGCAACGCGATGTCGGCGTCCTCGTCCTTCGCCGGCGGAGGCGCGGGCTGTACCTTCACCGGCGCGGGCGGCGGCGGAGCGGGGCGGGGCGTAGGCGTGGCGGTATCGGGAATTTCGGTCCAGATTTCAGCCTCGGAGCCCGCTGGCGTGTTGTTCTGCCAGTTGATGCCGTGGTACAGCAGCCAGCCGAGCAGCAGGTGCATCAACGCCGCGAGCGCGAACGCCTTGCCCGTGCCGCGCTCACGCGGCGGGCGGATCGGTCGCGCGGACGATGCGCGTGTCTGCCTGTGCAAAAGGGTCATTGCGATTTGACGAGCAATCCGACGCGCTTCACGCCGCGCGCCTTCATATCGGACATCACGTTCATCACGACTTCATACTTCACGGTCTTGTCCGCCGCGATCACGACGGGCTGATCGGGATGCGATTCCTGACGATTGAGCACGAAGGTGTTCAGCTCGTCCTTCGACATTTTCTGCTCCTGCGTCGAGCCGCCTTCTTCCTTGTAGCGCACGTTCATGCTGCCGTCCGCCTTGATGTTGATGACGAGCGGCGGCTGCTGTTCCTGCGGCTGCGCGTTGCCGACGGTCGGCAGGTTGATGATGGACGGCGATACGAGCGGCGCCGTCACCATGAAAATGACGAGCAGCACGAGCATCACGTCGATGTACGGCACGACGTTGATGTCGGACATCGCGCGGCGCGAGCTGCCGCGCATGCTGGAACGAATGGGGCCTGCCATCGCGGACTCCTTCTGTTAGTGCGCCTGGCGTTGCAGGATGTTCGAGAACTCTTCGATGAAAGTCTCGAAGCGGATTGCCAGGCGGTCGATGTCGTGCGCGTAGCGGTTGTACGCGACCACCGCGGGAATTGCGGCGAAGAGGCCGATCGCGGTCGCGACGAGCGCCTCCGCGATGCCCGGCGCCACGTTCGCGAGCGTCGCCTGCTGCACGTTGGCGAGGCCGCGGAACGAATTCATGATCCCCCAGACCGTGCCGAAAAGACCGATGTAAGGACTCACCGAACCGACCGATGCGAGGAACGCGAGGTTCGCCTCGAGCACGTCCATTTCGCGCTGGAAGGCTGCGCGCATCGCGCGTCGGGAACCGTCGAGGATCGCGCCCGGATCGGTGATGCGGCGCTCCTTGCCCTTCAGGAATTCACGCATGCCGGATTCGAAGATACGCTCGAGCGCGCCGATCGTGTGACGGTTGTTCGCCGCGCTCTGATAAAGCGCCTGCAGGTCGCCGCCCGACCAGAAATCGCGCTCGAAGCGCTCGGTTTGCGCGCGCGCGCGGCGAATGGCAAACCACTTGCGGAAGATGAAGGTCCACGACAGGAGCGACAGCAGCAGCAGCAGCGCCATCACGGCCTGCGCGAGCAGGCTCGCGTGAACGACGAGAGAAATGATCGACAGGTCTTGTGTATTGTTCATAAAGGTCCGCTGTTACGTCCCGAAAGGGGCGTCCGGTCAAAGCGTCATGCTTTCGTGAAAAGGATGTGAATCAAACGAAAGCCGTGCCGTGGCCGGCTCATGCTCGTTAATGCTTCCTCTGTTCCCGAAGCCTTGGTTCGCTTCGGGGTGCGATGAGTTCATCGTTCAGGCTCGGTCCGGGTTTGCGCCGCACGGTGCCGGGGCGAGCGCGGCGTGCGGGCCGCGCTTCAATCCGTCGAGCACGGCGTCCGGGATCGCGGCCGGGCGAATCGACGCGCGATCCACCGAGGCGACGCGAATGTCGCCGCTCGCGAGCAGCACGCCGTCGCGCCATGCTTCCTGATGAAAATCCACCGATGCGCGGCCGAGACGCTCGATGCGGCTCACGACGCGAATGACGTCGTCGAGACGCGCCGGCGACGAATAGTCGACGGACGTGCGTCTCACGACGAACACGATGCCGTTCGCATCCGCGAGGCGCTGCTGGTCGATGCCGCACGCGCGCAGCCATTCGGTGCGCGCCCGCTCGAAGAACTTCAGGTAGTTCGCGTAGAAGACGATGCCGCCGGCGTCGGTGTCCTCGTAATACACCCGAATCGGCCACTCGAAAATCAACGGATCACTCACCTTTGCGCCGCTCCGCTCGCGCGAATGCCCTTGAATACGCTCCGGTTCGCGATTTGACAAATATTCATCGGCGGCATTTTACCGGAACCGGGGACACCGCCGCCAAATCCTTAGGCAGATATCAGAATCAGCCGCGGTGAATTTGCAACGGTGCGAACGTCTGGGCGATCGGCATCATCTCGATCGCGTTGATGTTTACGTGCGCGGGACGCGTGGCGATCCAGTAGATCGCGTCGGCGATATCCTCGGGCGTGAGCGCCTGCACGTCCTTGTAAACGGTCGAGGCTTTGCTGTCGTCGCCCTTGAAGCGCACGTTCGAGAATTCGGTGCCGCCCACGAGCCCCGGCTCGATGTCCGTCACGCGAAGGGCGGTGCCGGCTACATCGGCGCGCAGGTTCAGGCTGAACTGCCGCACGAACGCCTTGGTCGCGCCGTACACGTTGCCGCCGGCGTACGGGTAGGTGCCCGCCACCGAGCCGATGTTGAACACGTGCCCGCGATCGCGCTCGATCATGCCCGGCAGGATCGCATGCGTGACGGTCACGAGCCCTGTGCAGTTCGTGTCGATCATGCTTTTCCAGTCGTCGAGATTCGCACGTTGCGCGGGTTCCAGACCGAGTGCGAGACCAGCGTTGTTCACGAGCACGTCGATCTGCGCGAACGCATCGGGCAGCGCCGCGACGGCGTTGCGGACCGCACTTTCGTCGCGCACGTCGAGCTCGACCGGCAGGAGCGCGTCGCCGAGCTCGTTCGAGAGCGCAACCAGCCGTTCCTTGCGCCGCGCCGCCGCGATCACGCGATGTCCGCCTTTGACGAAGGTGCGGGCGATGGCGGCGCCGAATCCGGCAGACGCGCCGGTGACAAAAACGATCATGAGCGGGCTCCGAACGGGGTGAAATGGATACAGCCGGCGCACGCAGGGAAGCGCGTCCGGCAACGGCGCAAAGGGTACTTCCATTGATGCGGCGCGGCAAGCAATCACGGGTTCGAACGATCGTGCTTTATATGCTTTCGCTTGTGCGTGGATCTGGCCTGTCCGCCGGTTGCCTAAAGCATGGCCGCCCATTACACTACAACGCTCAAACCCCGCGTGACTGGCGATAGAATCTTCGGATTCAAGGTGGAGCGACCCACCAGGAAGCGCGGAGCGTCGTTTTGCCGTTCGCCTGGGCAGCTGAGATCCGCACGCCGTCGCTGCGTTGCCGGTGGCTGTCCGTTCCGCGAAGCCGGATTCATTCTCCATCCGTCGCGCCTGGACTCCATTGGTTTCCAGCGTCTTTTGCGTCTGCTTCGAACGTGGCGCACGCGCGATCCGGTCAACCTGTTTTGATCTCACGGAAAACGTATGTTTGACAGAGCCGAAAGTACCCTCGCCAATGTCGATCCCGAACTGCTCAAGGCGATCGAGCAGGAAAACCGCCGCCAGGAAGATCACATCGAGCTGATCGCGTCGGAAAACTACACGAGCCCCGCGGTGATGGCCGCGCAGGGCTCGCAACTCACGAATAAGTACGCCGAAGGCTATCCGGGCAAGCGCTACTACGGCGGCTGCGAATACGTCGACATCGTCGAGCAGCTCGCGATCGATCGCGTGAAACAGCTCTTCGGCGCCGAGGCCGCGAACGTCCAGCCGAACTCCGGCTCGCAGGCCAATCAGGGCGTGTTCTTCGCGGTGCTCAAGCCGGGCGATACCATCATGGGCATGAGCCTCGCCGAAGGCGGTCACCTGACGCACGGCTCGCCGGTCAACATGTCGGGCAAATGGTTCAACGTCGTGAGCTACGGCCTGAACGAAGCCGAAGACATCGACTACGAAAAGACCGAAGCGCTCGCCAAGGAGCACAAGCCCAAGCTGATCGTTGCGGGCGCGTCGGCATTCGCACTGAAGATCGATTTCGAGCGTCTGTCGAAGATCGCGAAGAGCGTCGGCGCTTACTTCATGGTCGACATGGCGCACTACGCCGGTCTCGTTGCCGCTGGCGTGTATCCGAACCCAGTGCCGCACGCCGATTTCGTCACGACGACCACGCACAAGAGCCTGCGCGGCCCGCGCGGCGGCGTCATCCTGATGAAGGCCGAGTTCGAAAAGCAGATCAACTCGGCGATCTTCCCGGGCATTCAGGGCGGCCCGCTCATGCACGTGATTGCCGCGAAGGCCGTCGCGTTCAAGGAAGCGCTGTCGCCGGAATTCAAGACGTATCAGCAAAACGTGGTCGACAACGCGCGCGTGCTCGCCGAAACGCTCGTGAAGCGCGGATTGCGCATCGTGTCGGGCCGCACGGAAAGCCACGTGATGCTCGTCGACCTGCGCGCGAAGAAGATCACCGGCAAGGCCGCGGAGGCCGCGCTCGGCGCCGCGCACATCACGGTCAACAAGAATGCGATCCCGAACGATCCGGAAAAGCCGTTCGTCACGAGCGGCGTGCGCCTCGGCTCGCCCGCGATGACCACGCGCGGCTTCGGCACGAAGGAAGCGGAGATCGTCGGCAATCTCATCGCCGATGTGCTCGACAATCCGGAAGACCAGGCGACTCTCGCGCGTGTACGCGAGCAAGTGGCCGATCTGACCAAGCGTTTCCCGGTCTACCGTTAATCCGCGAGCCCGACACCGATGCGCTGCCCATTCTGCCGACACGAAGATACCCAGGTCGTGGATTCTCGCGTGTCGGAGGATGGCGCGGCCATCCGGCGGCGGCGGCGCTGTCCCGCGTGCGACAAGCGTTTCACGACGTATGAGCGCGTCGAACTGGCGCTGCCTACCGTCGTCAAGAAGGACGGCAGCCGCACGGAATTCGACCGCCGCAAGATCGTCGCGAGCATGCAGCTTGCGCTGAGAAAGCGCCCGGTTGCAGCCGATGCGATCGATGCCGCCGCGTCCCGCATCGAATATCAACTGCTCGGCAGCGGCGAGCGCGAAGTGCAGAGCGAGCGGCTCGGCGAGCTCGTCATGAACGAACTGCGACAGCTCGACACCATCGCCTACGTGCGTTTCGCCTCCGTCTACAAGCGTTTCGAAGACGTCTCCGAGTTCGAAGACGTGCTCGACGAATTCCGGCGCGCCGTGCCGAAGAAATCGAGTTCGCGCAAGCGCTGATCCTTTTCGCATCGTTTTCCTCCCAAGCCTGATTTCCTGCCATTCGCTCGCGCAGTGTGCGGGGCATCGGATGACATGAACACTCGGCCATTCGGCTAATGGCGGCGCGCGTTCCTTATCGCTAGATTGAGCTTTTCGGCTCGGTCCGATCGATAAGGCATGCAGATGATCCGTACATCAAGTCAAGGTTTCACGCTCGTCGAACTGTGCGTGGTGCTCGCCGTGATGGCGATTCTCGCGACGTTCGCCGCGCCGTCGTTCGTCGCGTGGCGGACGCGCGATCACGTCGACGCGCGGGCGCGCTCGCTCTTCTCCACGTTGTCGTTGGCGCGGGCCGAAGCCGTCAGGCGCGGAGCGCGCGTCACGCTGTGCAGAATCGATGCGTCGCGCCATTGCCTACAGTCAGGGCGAAGTTGCGAGAGCGGCGTCACGGACTGGTCGTGCGGATGGGGCGTCTTCGTCGATCGCGACGGCGTTTCGACGCTCCTTCGCATGCAGCCGCCGATGACCTCGGTATCGATCGCCGGGGCGTCGACAGAGCTTTCGTTCACGCCGCCCTCGGGGCAGGTGATCGGCGGATTTCGCAGCTTCGATTTCGGCCCGCGCGGCGCCGATCCCGCTGCGAGTCCGGAGGCGCGGCGATGCATTCGGCTCGCGGCGGGCGGCCGCGCACGGATGACTCAGGGCAGTTGTGGAGCATCGGCATGAAGGACGCTCAACGAGGCGATTCGCTAATCGAAGTGATGATCGCGCTCACGCTCACGGCGGTTACGGCGCTCGGTCTTATCGCGGTGCAAAGCGCGCTCGCGCGCGGCGAACGAGCCGCGTTGATGCGGGAACGCGCGGCGCTCATCGCGGATTCGGTAGTGGAAGGCATCGGCGGCAATGCGGACCGTGCGGCGATCGTGTCGCTATGGCAGAGCAGGGCTGCGTCAGTGCTGCCGTCGGGCGATGTCGCGGTATTCGATCGCGCCGATGGCTTGCGCATCGCGACGGTGAGCTGGCGCGCGGAAGACCGGTCCGATCCGTGTCCCGAGGCGCAGGCGAGACCGCTCACGTCATGCATCGCGGTGGCGTTCGCGCGATGACGTCACGCCTGCTCTCGTCGCGCGGCCATACGCTGCTGGAAATGTCGATCGCGCTCGCACTCGGCATGCTGATCGTGACCGCGTCGCTGTCGCTCTATCGCGGACAGCGCGCTGCGTTCGATCTTGCCGCGGAAACCGCGCGCATTCACGACGCCGCGTCCGTCGCGCTGGACATGCTCGGCCAGCAGATTCAGATGGCAGGATTCACCTCGAGCCGGGACGTGAATGTCGACGCATCGTTGTTCGGCTGCGCGCAAGGCCGCGTCGTCGGTGCGGACTCGGCGCCGTCGTGCGAGTCGCTTGCCAGTCATGCGGACGGGCTGCAGGTTCGCTATGTCGCCGACACCGTGTCCACCTGGCCGACCAGCGCAGGCGCTCCGACGGACTGCCTCGGCCAGGCCGTCGCCGACACCGTCGTCACGAATCGCTTCCATGCGAAGCTCAGCGGTTCGACCGGCGAGCCCGAGTTGTACTGCGAGGGCGGCGGCAGACAGGCGCAGCCGATCGTCGAAGGCATCGAGCGGATCCGCGTCATGTACTGGCTGGCGGGCTCGCCATCGGCATCGGATGCTTCGGCCATCCCGCGCGAACGCTGGCGCGACGCCTACGCGGCCGAGATTTGCGTCCTCGTGCGCGGCTTTACCACACACGCCAAGCGCAAAACGAGCTACGTCGATTGCAGCGGTGCGACTGCTTACGCCGAGGACGGCCGCGCTCGCCAGGCCTTCTGGCGGCGCGTCGCGATACGCAATTCGCCGGCGATGCAATCCGGAGGCGCGCGATGAAGCGACGTTCGCCGACACGCGGGGCCACGTTGCTGATCGTCCTGATCCTCGCCGCGATGATGCTGATCACCACGGGCGCATGGTTGCAGACATCGCTGGTGGCGGCGCGCACGACCATCGCCGCGCGCGAGCGCGTGCAGGCGTTTCATGCGGCGGACAGCGCGTTGATCCGATGCAGCCGGATGCTCGACCTCGCACTGCCGTCGATTCCCCAGTCGAAGGATGAACCGTCGCGATGGCGCGCGAAGGCTTCGTTCGAAGGGCCGTCGGCTGCGGCGATCACGCCGTTCGCGTCGTGGCCGTATGCGCGCCGCGCACCGCAATGCCTGATCGAATCGTGGGCAGATACGTCGTATCTGATCACGGCGCGGGGTTTCGGCGCGACAGCAGAGTCCGAAGCGTGGCTGCAGCTTCGGATCGATATCGCCGAGGGCGCGAGCGCGCAACACTGGCGGCGCGTCGTCGCCAGGCCGTTTTGAGGATCGTCATGAACGAAAAGGGATTCAGTCTGCTTGAACTGATGATCGCGCTGGGCGTCGCCGCGATCATCGCGACGTTCGCCGTTCCAGCGTATCGAACGCATGTGGTGAAGGCGCACCGGCTCGATGCCGCGTCCGCGTTGATGCGCGCGGTTCAGTTCGTCGAAACGACGCGGCTCGCCCAGAATCCGGCGAGCGGCGACGCCATCGCGCTCGGCGCCGGTCTCGATCGGGCGCCTGCGAGCGGGGCGGCTGTGTACAGCGTGGCCGTGCTGCCGGAATCGTCGACGAACGGCGGCTATGCCGTCGAAGCCGTGCCCATCGTGCCGGGAGCAATGCAGGACGATGCGTGCGGCGTGTTCGTCATCGATGCAACCGGGCTACGCTGGAATCGTCCGCCCGGCGCGACCACGCCGCTCGATGCGGCACAGTCGGCGTCCTGCTGGGCGGGAAAGGCTTGATCTCGCGCGCTCAGAATACGGTGGGATCGGCGGCGTCGCTGGAGGTTTCCGGCGCAGTGCTCTTCATCTGCTGATAGATGCGCCAGCCTTCCCATCCGGCGAGAGCAAGTCCACCCCATTTGAGCACGGGCTTCGCGCTGCGCAACAGCTTCGTTCTGACCGGTTTGGTGAAGACGAGCGACACGATCGAGCCGATGACCGGATACTGTTTTAACAGCATGCCGACATTACCGGAGCCGAGCAGCGACCCGAGCATTGCGCCGATGCCGCCCGCCGACGCGCCGCGCCGGCCCCAGCGGCGTGATCTGCCTCCGCCCGGCATCAGGAAGCGCAGGAAACTGAAATGCGTGACGGACGCGCGCAGATCATAGGTGGCTTGCCGCAGTTCCATGCGCTCGACATCGGCGCGGGCGATCAGCAGTTCCTTGCGCAGCGCGCGCATGTGCGGCGTGCGCAGCGTCTGCGACTTGTCGCGCCTGGGCGTCTTGAAGGTGTCGTCGTGTTGGCTCATGGCTTGGTGTGGGCGCGGGGATCAGCGGAACGTGTCGCGGTCTTTGCGGAATTCGGCGAGCGTCTCGTCGAACATGTTCGGCGCGTCGCGCAAATTGCTGCGCGCGCGCAGGCCGCATGCAAGCGCGATCAGTGCATACAGCAACGTGATGCCGCCGAGCGCCTGCCAGCGATACGTGTCCCAGAAGAAGATGGCGATCAAGACCGTCAGCGAGATGAGCGCCATCATCGCGAGCATCATCGAGGCGAGTCCGAGGAACAGCACGCCGATCAGCCGCTCCTTTTCCTCCTGAAGCTCGATACCGATGAGTTCAAGGCGCGTCTCGAAAATGGCGAAGGCGGAGCTCAGAATTCGTCGCAATGGTCCGGGGGACGATTGCTGCGTTGGCCGTTCTGTCGTCATGGCTTGGATGCGAGAGGCGCGTTGGTGCCGCTTTTTTGTATTCCGGCCGGCGCGTGAAGCAGCCGTCCGGTGCGAGTGTCGAGCCGCGCGCCCGGGCAAGGCGCTCGCGGTTCGGTCCTGCGGGACCGCGACAGAAGGCTGGTCAGCAATCTGCGGGCCATCGAGCGAGACGTTGCTTACTTGCGGTTGATCAGAAGGCCGATCACCATGCCGATGCCCGCCGCAATGCCGATGGACGCCCAAGGATGCTCGTGCACATAGTCGTCGGTGGCGCGCGCGGCTTTCTTGCCTCGCTCGATCACGACGACCTGCGCGTCGGCGGCTTTTTCCTTCGCTTGCTTCAGACGGGTGAGTGCGGTCTCGCGCAATTCGGAAGCGCGCTCACCGGTAGCGGTAGCCGCTTGCTTCAAGAGATCTTCGGCGTCAGCGAGTACTGATTTGATATCCGACATGAATCGCTCCTTATTGATTTCTGACATTGATGGCTCCAATCGGTAAGGCTACGGGCATCGTAACCAAAGATGGGATCGCTGACGAGGAGGCGTGCAATCCGCCGCGCGAATCGACGCAGATTTCGTTCCACTCGCGCGACCCCGCGCCGCAGCCCGCTGCCTCGCCTGTGCGTCGACATCGTTCCGGATTGATTCGATCTGACCCGTAAAAGTTTCAGGCGCTTATCGAAAATTACAACCGCGAAGCGAAAAAACAAAAGGGCCGGCGCAAAAGCGCCGGCCCTTCCGGTTGTGAATGAAGTTCGTTTAGAAAAACGCCTGAATTCCGGTTTGCGCGCGTCCGAGGATCAACGCGTGAATATCGTGCGTGCCTTCGTAGGTATTCACCACTTCGAGGTTCACGAGGTGACGCGCGACGCCGAATTCATCGGAGATGCCGTTGCCGCCGAGCATGTCGCGCGCGAGCCGGGCGATGTCGAGCGCCTTGCCGCAGGAATTGCGCTTCATGATCGACGTGATTTCGACGGCCGCCGTGCCTTCGTCTTTCATGCGGCCGAGGCGCAGCACGCCTTGCAGGCCGAGCGTGATTTCAGTCTGCATGTCGGCGAGCTTTTTCTGAATCAGTTGATTCGCCGCGAGCGGCCGGCCGAACTGCTTGCGATCCAGCGTGTATTGCCGCGCCGTGTGCCAGCACGCTTCCGCAGCGCCGAGCGCGCCCCACGAAATGCCATAGCGCGCCGAGTTCAGGCAAGTGAACGGACCCTTGAGGCCACGCACGTTCGGCAGCATGTTTTCTTCGGGGACGAACACTTCGTCCATCACGATTTCGCCGGTGATCGACGCGCGCAAGCCGACCTTGCCGTGAATCGCCGGCGCCGACAGACCCTTCCAGCCCTTTTCGAGGATGAAGCCGCGAATCTCGTCACGCCCGTCCTCCTCCAGCTTCGCCCAGACGACGAACACGTCCGCGATCGGCGAGTTCGAGATCCACATCTTCGTGCCGGACAGCGAAAAGCCGTTCTGCACCTTCTTCGCGCGTGTCGTCATGCTGGCCGGATCGGAACCGGCGTTCGGCTCGGTGAGGCCGAAGCAGCCTATCCACTCGCCGCGCGCGAGCTTCGGCAGATACTTTTCCTTTTGCGCTTCGCTGCCGAACGTGTTGATCGGCACCATCACGAGCGACGACTGCACGGACATCATCGATCGGTAGCCCGAATCCACGCGCTCCACTTCGCGCGCGATCAGGCCGTAGCAGACGTAATTGAGCCCAGGGCCGCCGTACTGCTCGGGGATCGTCGGTCCGAGCAGGCCCAGTTCACCCATTTCGCGGAAGATCGCCGGATCGGTCTTTTCCTCGCGAAACGCCTGCATCACGCGCGGCTGCAGCTTGTCCTGCGCGTAAGCGCGCGCGGCCTCGCGCACCATGCGTTCGTCGTCGGTCAGTTGCTGATCCAGCAAGAGCGGATCTTCCCAGTTGAAACGGGCGGCGTCGGCCATGTGTATCTCCTGATTTCATCGAAAAGCGCCGGAAGCGGATCGGTTCGACAAGCCTATGCGATCGGCCGGCGCGTGAGGCGCTTGACATGAGTTCCGCTAAGCGAAACAATGTTTTGCAAATCAGCCTTGAGTCTATCACCCGATGCCGACAGATTCCAACCGAAATTCCTTGCGCCATGTATCGTCCGAGGAGATCGACGAGCGCAAGTTCGTCGTCGCGCTCGCGCGCGGGCTCGATCTGCTGCGCGCGTTCCGTCCCGGCGAGACGCTGCTCGGCAATCGGGATTTCGTCGAACGCACGGGTTTGCCGAAGGCGACGGTCAATCGTCTCGCCTACACGCTGACGACGCTCGGCTATCTGCGTTTCGACGAACCCGCGGGCAAATACGCGCTCGACACGGGCGTGCTGTCGCTCGGCTTCACGCTGCTCGCGGGCGCGGACACGCTGGAACTCGCGCGTCCGCACATGCGGGCGATGGCGCGCGAGATCGGCGCGGCGGTGTCGCTCGGCTGCCGTGACGGGCTCGACATGATCTATCTGGAAACCATTCGCAGCGAGACGGCGCTCACGCTTGGCCTCGCGCCGGGCTCGCGTCTGTCGATGCTGACAAGCTCGATGGGCCGCGCGTATCTCGCCGTGCAGGAGCCGGCGGCGCGTGAGGCGTTGTTCGAGGAGCTCGGCAAGAGCGAAGGCGAAGAGAAAGTCGATGCGGCGCGCCGCTCGATCGAGGATTACGCGCGCGACGGCTGCTGCTATTCGTTTCGCGAATGGCACGACGACGTGAACGCCATCGCCGCGCCGCTGCGCGACCTGCGCAACGGGCGCTGGCTCGTGCTGTCGAGCAGCGGGCCGGCGTCGTCGATGGACGAGGCGTATTTCCGCGAAACCGTCGGGCCGAAGCTGAAGGCGCTGGCCGCGCGGCTCGCGTAACGCTTCAGAGCACCGTCCGGACGTGCCAGAGCTCCGGAAACAGCACGACGTCGAGCATCTTGCGCAAGTACGACGCACCCGCGGTGCCGCCCGTACCGCCCTTGAAGCCGATGATGCGCTCCACCGTCGTCACATGCCGGAAGCGCCACTGCCGGAACGCGTCCTCCAGATCGACGAGCTCCTCCGCCATCTCGTACAAATCCCAGTGATGCGACGGATCGCGATACACCGCAAGCCACGCGGCCTCGACCGATGGATCGTGCGTCGTCGGCTGGGTCCAGTCGCGGTTCAGGCGTTCCGGGGCGATCGCGAAGCCGCGCCGGGCGAGCAGGCGGATCACTTCGTCGTAGAAAGAGGGCGCTTCGAGCGTCTCGCGCACCTGGTCGAGAATTTCCGGCCGATGCGCATGCGGCCTGAGCATCTGCTCGTTCTTGTTGCCGAGCATGAACTCGATCTGCCGATACTGATGCGACTGAAACCCGGACGACTGCCCGAGATATGGGCGCATCGCGGTGTATTCGGACGGCGTCATGGTCGCGAGGACGTTCCACGCCTGCACCAGCTGCTCGAAGATGCGCGACACGCGCGCAAGCATCTTGAACGCAGGCGGCAACTCGTCGCGATGCACCGCCGCGAGCGCCGCGCGCAGTTCGTAGAGCGCGAGCTTCATCCACAGTTCGCTCGTCTGATGCTGCACGATGAACAGCATCTCGTTGTGATCCGGCGAGAGCGGATGCTGCGCATTGAGGATCGAATCGAGGCCGAGATAGTCGCCGTAGCTCATCGAATCGGAGAAATCGAGCTTGGCGTCGTGCCAGCCGTTTTCATCGGATGCGCCGTGGCCAAAAGGGCAGCCTTGTGTGTTGCTCATGTCGACGCTCCTCTCAGGTCACCGATGCGCGCTCGGCGAATTCGGGCGCGCGCCAGCCTTCGGTGACGAGCACGTCGCGCAGGATTTCGACGGCGTCCCACACGTCGACGAAGCGCGTGTAGAGCGGCGTGAAGCCGAAGCGCAGGATGCGCGGCTCGCGATAATCGCCGATCACGCCGCGCGCGATCAGCGCCTGCATCACCTCATAGCCGTGCGGATGCTCGAAGCTCGCCTGCGAGCCGCGTTGCGCGTGATCGCGCGGCGTCGCGAGCGAAAGCGGGAATTCTCCGCAACGCTCCTCGACCAGCCTGATGAACAGATCGCTCAACGCGAGCGATTTGCGGCGTAGCGTCTGCATGTCGGTTTGCAGGAAGACATCGAGACCGCATTCGACGAGCGACATCGATACGATCGGTTGCGTGCCGCAAAGAAAACGGCCGATTCCGTCGTCCGGGCGATACACCGGGTTCATCTCGAACGGCTTCTTGTGCCCCCACCAGCCGGAAAGCGGCTGCGAGAACGCGTTCTGATGGCGCTTGGGCACCCACACGAACGCGGGCGAACCGGGTCCGCCGTTCAGATACTTGTACGTGCAACCGACAGCGTAGTCCGCGCCGACGCCGTTCAGATCGACCGGCACCGCGCCCGCCGAATGCGCGAGATCCCAGACGGCGAGCGCGCCCGCGCGATGGATCATCTCCGTCAGCGCGGCCATGTCGTGCATGTAGCCGGTGCGGTAGTTGACGTGCGTGATCATCGCGATGGCGGTGGTTTCGTCGATGGCGGACGGCAACTCCGAGGGATCGTCGACGAGACGCAGCTCGTAGCCGCGATCCAGTTGCTCGATCAAACCTTGCGCGATATACAGATCGGTCGGGAAGTTCGAACGTTCGGAGACGATCACGCGGCGCTTCGGATCGCGCTCGTTCGCGAGCTTGAGCGCGGCCGAGAGAATTTTGAAGAGATTTGCGGAAATCGTGTCCGTGACGACGACTTCGTCCGCGTCAGCGCCGATCAGCGGCGCCAGCTTGTTGCCGAGGCGCTTGGGCAGCGCGAACCAGCCGGCCGTGTTCCAGCTGCGGATCAGGCCGTCGCCCCATTCAGCGGCAATGACGTCGGCGGCGCGCGTGGCGGCGGCTCTGGGCGGTACGCCGAGCGAATTGCCGTCGAGATAGATCACGCCGTCGGCGAGCGCGAACTGGTCGCGCAGCGCGCGTAGCGGATCGTCGCGGTCGAGCGCCGCGGCTTCGTCACGATGTTTCATCGAAAAGTCCATATATTTGAGGATCATCAGGAAAGTGGACGCAGGACGGCGCGAACGGGGCTCGCATCGAGCGTCGAAAATTTGAGTGGCAGCGCAATCAGTTCGTAATCGCCGGGCGCGGCGGAATCGAGCACGAGGCCTTCGAGAATCGCCATGCCGTGCGCGCGGATGCGCTTGTGGGCGTCCATCGTCTTCGAGTCTTGCGGGTCGAGCGAAGGCGTATCGATGCCGATGAGCTTCACGCCTTTTTCGGCCAGCAGGTCGATGGTTTCCGGCGCGACAGCGGCAAAGGCGTGGTCCCACGCGTCGAGCGGCGCGCGCGCATACGTGCGGAGCAGGACGCGCGCGGGGATGCCGTCGAGATGCGCGGCGACGTGCTCGGGCATCACGAGCGGCGATGCGCCGATACAGTGCACGACCCGGCACGCGCCGATGTACGTATCGAGCGCAACCGCGCCGATCGGCTGGCCGTGCTCGTCGTAGTGAAGCGGCGCGTCGGCGTGTGCGCCGGTGTGCGGAGAAAGCGTGAGTCGGGCGACGTTGACGGGCGAGCCCGCTTCCATGCGCCACACGCGCTCGATGCCGACCGGCGTGTCGCCCGGCCACACGGGCGTGGCGGGATCGATCGGCGGGGAAATGTCCAGAAGCGTCATGACGCGCCTTAGCAGAAAGCGTGGAGATGCGTCAAATCATAGTCGTGTCATCTCGAAAAGTGCTTGCGAAATAACCACCCAAAAGTGTCGCGCTTAGAACATAATTCGATGAAACGGGCTAGGGGACTCAAAAATGACCGGATTCACGCTCGATGCAACGGATTGCCGAATTCTGGCGGTACTGCAGGAAGATGGACGGATCAGTAACCTGGACCTGGCGGAGCGCATCTCGCTCTCGCCGTCGGCATGCTTGCGCCGAATGCGGCTATTGGAAGAGGAAGGGGTGATCGCGAGCTATCGCGCGTGCCTCGACCGCGAGCGGCTCGGCATCGAACTGGAAGCGTTCGTCCACGTGTCGATGCGCAACGATCAGGAAAACTGGCATGAGAAGTTCGCCGCCGCCGTGCGCGAATGGCCCGAAGTGGTCGGCGCGTTCGTCGTCACCGGCGACACGCACTACGTGCTGCGCGTGCTCGCGCATAACCTCAAGCACTATTCCGACTTCATTCTCTCGAAGCTCTACAAGGCGCCCGGCGTGATCGACATCCGCTCGAACATCGTGCTTCAAACGATGAAAGACGACGCGGGCGTGCCGGTTGCGCTGATCGAGCAGCCGGGGCGCAGCCACCACACGCCCTGAGCTTCTTATTCGAGCGGCCCCAGCGTGTGGAAGCCGCCCGCCTGAAAGACGAGCGGCGCGACCTGCGCCGCGTCTTCGCGCACGCCGCAACGCTCCACTTCGCCGACGAAGATCACGTGATCGCCTTCGTCGTAGCGGCTGCGATTGTGGCATTCGAACCACGCGAGCGCGCCGTCGAGCACGGGCATGCCGGTGTCGCCGGCGGCGTGCGACACGCCTGCGAAGCGGTCGCCCTTGACCGTCGCGAAACGCTTGCACAAGTCGATTTGCGATGCCGCGAGCACGTTCACCACGTAGTGGCTATTGGCGCGAAACACCGGCATCGACGCCGATTTGGTCGAGAGGCTCCACAGCACGAGCGGCGGATTGAGCGACACCGAGTTGAACGAGCTCGCGGTGATGCCGATCAACTGGCCGGAATCGGTGCGCGTCGTGATGACCGTGACGCCGGTAGCAAACTGGCCGAGCGCGGCGCGAAACGCGGTCGGGTCGAAATTCGGGCTTTTGGCGCGGGTCATTTGGCAGTTGAGCAGGCAAATGGGCGGTCGAGTGTGTCGTGTGCTACCGAGCCGGCCGCGCGTCGCGCTTCAGTCGGAAGAACCTTTTCAGAAATCATGTAAAAGCTGGAGATTTGTGACGATTCTATCGGAATCGGCAGCCGAAGGCCGCCAAATGCCCGTATTCCGGCAGCAAGTTTTCCGCCTTCGTGATGCTTCCTGCGCCGCGTGTTCAAACCCAGTAAGCTCGTCTCATCGCGTCTGGATGATTGAAGAATCGGCCGGGCGCATCCATATGCATGATCCGCGGCACGGCCGCATGCACTTGATGAGGAGTTGCGCCTTATGACCCAGTCCAACCAGCACAACGAGCAGGCGAGAACCGAGACCGCGACCCTCGGCGGAGGATGTTTCTGGTGCACCGAAGCCGTGTTTCTCGCGGTGCAGGGCGTGGAGTCGGTCGAATCGGGCTATGCGGGCGGCAAAGTGGTGAATCCGTCGTACGAGCAGGTTTGCAGCGGCGACACTGGCCACGCGGAAGTGGTGAAGGTCGTGTTCGATCCGTCCGTCATCAGTTATCGCGACGTTCTCGAGATCTTCTTCGCGACGCACGATCCGACCCAGCTCAACCGGCAGGGCAACGATGTGGGCACGCAGTATCGCTCGGCCGTCTTCACGCATTCGGACGAGCAGCGCAAGATCGCGCTCGAAGTCATCGACGAACTCGAGCGCGAGGATGTCTACGGCGGCAAGATCGTCACCCAGGTCGTGCCGCTCGACGACGATTACTATCCCGCCGAGGCGTATCACCAGAACTACTTCGCGCAGCATCCGAACCAGGGCTATTGCGCGGCGGTCGTCGGGCCGAAGGTCGCGAAGTTTCGCAAGAAGTTCGTGCATCGCCTGAAGGCGTGATGCGCGTCTAATCGTTGCGCGCGCGCTCGCACTCTTGCGCGATGCCGCGTGCGAGTTCGAAGCAGGTGAGCGGCGCGGACCCTTCGGCCTTGTTGTTCGCCGCGATCACGACCGGCTGGCCCGCGATGGCATATCGCGCGGCCAGTTCGGCGAGCGCTTCGTGCGTGTCGCGGTCTTCGTCGACGATCTTGTCGAACGGCTCGTACCTGGCCTTCGCCTGTTCATAGCGAAAGCCGCTGTGCAGACTCCAGCGCACGATGAGCGGCCCCGGCTTGTCTTCGTCCAGCAACGCGAGCGCCTTCGCCTGACGCCGCACGTCCGGCATGCGCGCGTGCACGCCGATGCAATAGCGCACGTTCGCCTCGCGCAGCGCGCGGATGAAGCGCGGGGTGAGCATGACCGCGTCGCGGATTTCGACCGCATAGCATGACTCGCCTTCGAGCGGCGGCAACGCCTGCAGAAACGCCGACAGCCGCTCGATGAAGCGCGCCGGCTCGACGATCATCGCGTCGGGCAGCGGCGAGAACTGAAACACGAGCGCGCCCGCTTTCGCCCCGAGTCCGCCGATGCACGGCGTCACGAATTCGTCGATGGCGATTCGCGCGTTCAGAAACGCGGGATTCTCTGCATCTGGCGTGCCGCGCTCGCCGCGGATGAAGGCATCGGTGACGGAAGCGGGCGCTTTCACGATGAAGCGGAAATGCCCCGGCACTTGCGACGCGTGGCGCGCATAGTCGGCGAGCGAAAGCGGCGCGTAAAAAGAGCGGTCGATCGACACGCTTCTCAGAAGCGGATGCGCGCTGTAGGCGCTGAGGCCGTCGCGGGAGAGCTTCGTGTTCGAATATTCGTCCCCGTAAACGATGCCGCGCCAGCCCGGAAACGACCATGTCGATGTGCCGAGATGGATCGCGTCCGGCAGGCGTTTTGCGAGGGCTTCGAGTTCGGGCTGCAACGGCGCGGGGAGTACGCCGCGCGCTTTGGGCTGTCGGGGTGGCTTCAGCGGCTTCCCAGGTTCCGCCGAAACGGGCGCGGGCTCGCCGAAGAGATCGAACTGATCTTCCGGCTCGCCCGTTTCGAGGTGGTTCGAATCGCGGTTCAGAGCGCCTTCTCGTAGATATACCGCCGCGACCACGGCAGCGTCGTCGCACTGCGTCCCGCCTTGCGGCAGACCACCTGATAGATCGACACGTCGTCGTTTTCGAACGCGTACGCGCAGCCCGCGAGGTACACGCGCCAGATGCGGAAATGCTCATCGTCGACGAGCTTTTTCGCCTCCTCGGCGTTCGCTTCGAACCGGTCGGCCCAGACGTCGAGCGTGTGCGCGTAGTGCCGCCGCAGGCTTTCGACGTCGATCGCCTCCAGCCCGCCGCGCTGCATGCTTTCCAGCGCGAGGCCGATGTGCGGCAGCTCGCCGTCCGGGAACACGTATTTGTCGATGAACTCGCCGCCGCCGAGCGACGTCTCGCCGCTGTCGGCATCCGACGACGTGATGCCGTGGTTCATCGCGATACCGTCATCGACGAGCAGGTCGCGGATTTTCGCGAAGTAGTCCGGCAGATTCTTGCGGCCGACGTGCTCGAACATGCCGACGCTCGTGATGCGATCGAACTGCCCCGGTATATCGCGATAGTCCTGCAAGCGGATTTCGACCTGGCCTTCGAGGCCCGCCGCCTTCACCCGCTCGGTCGCGAGCTTGAACTGATTCTCGGACAGCGTGACGCCGACGCACTTCGCGCCGAAGTTCTGCGCCGCGCGAATCACGAGCGCGCCCCAGCCGCAGCCGATGTCGAGCAGGCGCTGTCCCGGTTGAAGCTGAATTTTCGTCAGAATGTGGTCGATTTTCTTCAACTGCGCGGTGTCGATGTCTTCATCGCCGTTCTCGAAGTACGCGCAGGAGTACACCATGTTCTTGTCGAGCCAGAGCCGATAGAACTCGTTCGACACATCGTAGTGGTACTGAATGGCTTTCTTGTCCGACGTCTTCGAGTGATTGAAGTAACGTCGCACGCGGGCGAGCTTGCTTGCGCTCGTCACCGTGCTCTTCGCGAGCGAATAGCTGATGTTGATGATGTCGGAGAGCTTGCCCTCGATGTCGATCTTGCCCTTCACGTAGGCTTCACCGAGATTGTCGAGACTCGGTTCGAGCAGATAGGGCAGCGCAGTCGCGCTCTTCACGTGCAGCGTCACCTGAGGCGCGGCGAACTGGCCGAAGTCGTGCTGCTGGCCATCCCAAAGCACGAGCCGGGCGGGCAGGTTCGCCCGGGCGCGCACTTCCTCAACCCACTGCGTCAGCTTCTTCTCCCAGAACATGCTTGTTTCTCCGCGCTAGATGAAATCAAGAGAAGGCTCGCGCCTCCATGTTCGTGCTATCTGCCGCTTCGCCGCTGCAACGTCCGGCCGTGATGCGCCCGATCGCTTACGGCGCGAGCCTCGCGATGCGCCACGGACCGAGCGCGTCGTCCCGCGTATAGACGATGCGGTCGTGAAGGCGCGACGGGCGTCCCTGCCAGAATTCGACGGCATCGGGCACGAGGCGATATCCGCCCCAATGCGGCGGGCGCGGCGGCGCGTCGCCGTACCGGGCGATCATCTCGCGCTCGCGCGCTTCCAGCGCCTCGCGGCTTTCGAGCGGCTGGCTCTGGTCCGATGCCCACGCGCCGATGCGCGAGCCGAGCGGACGCGATGTGTAATACGCATCGCTTTCCTCAGCGCTCGTCTTCTCGACGCGGCCCTCGACGCGCACCTGGCGCTCGAGCTCGATCCAGTGGAAAAGCAGGCTCGCAGCGGGATTGACAGCGAGTTCGCGGCCCTTGCGGCTATCGTAATTGGTAAAAAAAACAAATCCGCGTTCATCGACACCTTTGATAAGCACGATGCGTGCGGAAGGGCGCCCTTGCGCGTCGACGGTCGCAAGGGTCATGGCATTCGGCTCGGGCAGTTTCGCGTCGAGCGCTTGCTTGAACCAGGTCTGGAACTGGGTCACCGGATTCGGATCGACGTCGGAGGCATCGAGCGCGTCGCGCGAATAGTTTTTGCGGAGGTCTGCGAGGGTCGTCATTTTTATGCGAACGCTACAGTCGCGTCAGTATAGCCAAGGTGAAACGATCTTGCCCTGATTACCGTGAACGTGCCGTGCGCGCCGGCGGAGCAAGACGGTCGCGGCTATCACGTCCAAGATTTCGATAAGGCAGAATACGCAATTCGCCCGAATTTTGCATGATCGAACACCCAAGTTTGCAAACCCGATAGCCGTCTGTAAGCATTGCTTGACGCCGCACAACGAGCGTTGCATTTTGGCGGCTTTAAGTTCGCTTTCAATGGGCTCGATTCCATCCCTTTGCACGACATGAACGCTTCATCCGATACCGCTGCAACACCATTCGCCGCCGATGCCGCCGATCGCGAGCGCCGCTTCGGCGGCATCGCGCGCCTGTACGGCGCACCCGCGCTCGCCGCGTTCGAGCGCGCCCATGTCGCGGTGATCGGCATCGGCGGCGTGGGCTCCTGGGTGGCCGAGGCGCTCGCGCGCAGTGCTGTCGGCAAGCTCACGCTGATCGATCTCGACAATGTCGCCGAAAGCAACACGAATCGTCAGATTCACGCGCTCGATGGCAACTACGGCAAGGCGAAAGTCACGGCGATGGCCGAGCGCATCAAGCTGATCGATCCGGCGTGCGACGTGCGGCAGATCGAGGACTTCGTCGAGCCCGGCAATTTCGATGAAACATTGGGCGGCGGCTTCGACTATGTGATCGATGCGATCGACAGCGTGCGTACCAAGACGGCGCTCATCGCGTGGTGCGTGGCGCGCAAGCAGGCGCTCATCACCGTCGGCGGCGCGGGCGGGCAGCTCGATCCGACGCGCATTCGCATCGACGATCTCGCGCTCACGATTCAGGACCCGTTGCTCTCGAAGGTGCGCGGCCAGTTGCGCAAGCTGCACGGTTTTCCGCGCGGGCCGAAGGCGCGGTTCAGGGTGAGCGCGGTGTATTCGGACGAGCCGCTGATCTATCCCGACGCGCCCGCGTGCGATATCAGCGAAGGCGCCGAGCATCTCGAAACGGGCGCGGGCCATTCGGGGCCGGTCGGGCTCAATTGCGCGGGCTTCGGATCGAGCGTATGCGTGACGGCGAGCTTCGGCTTCGCGGCGGCCGCGCATGTGCTGCGGGAATTGGCGAAGCGCGCCGCCTGAAACGAAAATGGCCAGCTTCGATAGTTGGCCATTTCTTCCATCCGGAGCGCCGATCAGTTGATCGCCGCGCTCAACTTGCGCCGCCACTGCGACACGAGATCCGGCTGATTCGCGGCGAGTTCGAAGACGGAGAGCATCGTCTTGCGGCCGACATCGTCCATGAAGGCGCGGTCACGCACGACGATCGCCAGCAAATGCTCCAGCGCTCCGGCGTAGTCGCGCCCCGCGATCAGGCGATTGGCGAGCGCGAAGCGCGCGTCGAGATCGTCGGGATTCGCGTTCACCGCGTCGATCAGCGCGTCGGCGGGCGGCAGGTCGGCGGCGGCATCGGCGGCATCCAGCTCGGTTTTCAACGCGTTGTAGCGCGCGTCGATGCCTTGTGTCGTCTTCGGCGACAGCAGCTTGTCCTCTTCCTTCGCCTCGTCGATGCGGCGCTCCGCGATCAGCCATTCGATCAGGTCGAGGCGCGCATCGTCATAACCAGGATCGAGCGCGAGCGCGGCCTTGATCGTGTCGATCGCGAGCTTGCGCTTGCCCGCGGCCCACGCGGTCTGCGCCTTGAGGCGCTCGGCATCGGCGCCGGCGGGCACGAGCCGGTCGAGAAACTCGCGCAACTGGCCTTCCGGCAGCACGCCGATGAACTGATCGACCGGCCGGCCCTCCGCGAACGCGATCACGTGCGGAATGCTGCGCACCTGAAAATGCGCGGCGAGTTCCTGATTCTCGTCGACGTTCACCTTGACGAGCTTCCACGCGCCCGCGGCTTCGGCTTCGAGCCTCTCCAGCATCGGCCCGAGCGTCTTGCACGGGCCGCACCAGGGCGCCCAGAAATCGACGAGAACGGGCGCGAGCATCGACGCGTTGATGACATCGTTCTCGAAAGTGGCGAGGGTCGTATCCATGCGTTTTCTCCTAATGCTTGCGGTCGATCCCAATCAGATAGGGACGATCCGCTCGACTCTCAAGCGCGAAACGCACGCATCATGCCTCGGGCGTGCGATTTTCGCGGCGCTGCGGCGGCAGCGGAATGAACTCGGTCTCTCCCGGCACGTGTCCCATGCGCTGCTCGCTCCACGCGACCTTGGCTGCGTCGATCTTCTCGCGCGAACTCGACACGAAGTTCCATTCGATGAAGCGCGGCCCGTCGAGCGGCGCGCCGCCGAGCAGCATCGCGACCGCGCCGCGCGCGCTCTGCAGCGTCACGTCGGGGCCGGGCTCGAGAACGGCCATCTGCTGTTCGGGCAACGCAACGCCGTCGATCGACAGATCGCCGCTCACGAGATAGACGCCGCGTTCCTCGTGCTCGGCATCGAGCGTGATCGCGCTGCCCGGCGCGAATTGCGCGGCGACATAGAGCGTCGGCGAGAACGTGCGCGTGGGAGCTTTCGCGCCGAACGCCGTGCCCGCGATCACACGCAGCGTCACGCCATCGCGCTCGATCTGCGGCAGGGCCGCGGCCGCGTGATGCTCGAACGCGGGCTCGATGTCCTCGCTCGCGACGGGCATCGCGACCCATGTCTGAATGCCGTGCATCGACTGGCCGGCGGCGCGCTCTTCATCGGGCGTGCGCTCCGAATGGACGATGCCGCGGCCTGCGGTCATCCAGTTGACGTCGCCGGGAACGATCTTCTGCACCGAGCCGACGCTGTCGCGATGCATGATCGCGCCGTCGAACAGATACGTGACCGTCGCGAGTCCGATATGCGGATGCGGGCGCACGTCGAGTCCCTTGCCGGGCACGAGCGTTGCGGGACCGATGTGGTCGAAAAAGATGAAGGGTCCGACGGTGCGCGCCGCGAGCGCGGGCAGTACGCGCCGCACCATGAGGCCGCCGACGTCGTGTTGGTGTGGCTTCAGCATTGCACGGATCGTCGAAGGCATGGCGGGTTCCGAAAAGGGGATCGCGCGCCGGAATGACGCGCGGATTCGTCGATTCTACCGGCCGATGCCGCGCGGCGCAGACGTGCCGCCGAGGCCCTCGTTTTTTTGGTCGCCGCGCACGTCCGCACACGCGCGGCTTCGCGCGAGCTTCGCAACCTGACAAACTCGACAGGAGTCGAAAATGAGCAAGAACAAGCTTTTGATCGCCATCACCGCAGGCCTTTTCAGCGCCACCGCCGTCACGGGCGCGTTCGCGCAGACTTCGCCGGGCGATTCGGCAGGGGCGACCACCGATAATTCGGCCGCCATGACGACGCCCAAGAAGCACAAGACCCGCAAGCATTCATCGCATGCGACGGCGGCCAAGAAAACGCCTGCCGCCGAAACCGGCAGCAACGCAGCGACGTCGGGCCAGAGCAAGTAAGCATCCGATTCGGCTCACCGGAGACAGCGCTCGCGCCGCTCGTCTGGCGCGGGCGCTTTTTCGTGCCCGTCGTCATCCCGCGCAGCTTTTGACAAGCCTGCCGCCGCGCCCTCCGCTACACTTGACCGCTCGCCAATAACGGACGTGACAAGAGGGGCAGGCGATGTCGCCAAAGGATTTGCTGATCGCAGCGGTAGTCATTCTCGCGTGGGGCGTGAATTTCGTCGTCATCAAGCTGGGATTGCACGGTGTGCCGCCGATGCTGCTCGGCGCGCTGCGTTTCGCGCTCGCGGCCGTGCCGGCGATTTTCGTGAAACGCCCGCAGATTCCGCTGCGCTGGCTCTTCGCCTACGGTCTCACCATTTCCCTCGGGCAATTCGCGCTGCTGTTCTACGGCATGTATGTGGGCATGCCCGCCGGCCTCGCGTCGCTCGTCTTGCAGGCACAGGCGTTCTTCACGCTCATCTTCGCGTCGATGATCCTCGGCGAGCGCATCCGCGCGGCAAACGTCGCCGGGCTGGTGATCGCGGCGGCGGGGCTGGCGCTCATCGGCATGCGCGGCGGCCAGGCGATGACCATTACCGGCTTTCTCTTCACGCTCGCCGCCTCGGCGATGTGGGCGCTCGGCAATGTCGTGACCAAGCGCATGGGCAAGGTCGATCTGCTTTCGCTCGTCGTGTGGGGCAGCCTGATTCCGCCGCTGCCGTTTCTCGCGCTGTCGCTGATTTTCGAAGGCCCGGCGCGCATCGAGGCGAGTCTCGCGTCCATTCCGCTCGTCTCCGTGTTCGCGATTCTCTACCTCGCGTTCATCGCGACGATCGTCGGCTACAGCCTGTGGGGGAAGCTGCTCGCGCGCTATCCGGCGGGGAGCGTCGCGCCGTTCTCGCTGCTCGTCCCGGTGATCGGGCTCGCATCGGCGGCGGTGTTTCTCGGCGAGGGACTGAGCGCGGCGCAGGTGGCGGGCGCGGCGCTCGTGATGGCGGGGCTCGTGGTGAACGTGTTCGGCGCGCGGCTCGTTCAGCGCATCTTGCCGGCGCGCTGAACGCCACGCGCGCGCTTACGTCATGCGGCTCTTCGCAAGCGGCGGATTGGCCGCGAAGTAGCGCTTGATGCCCTTCATGATCGCGTTGGCCATCTTGTCGCGATAGGCGTCGTCGTTCAGGCGGGTTTCCTCGTCCGGATTGCTGATGAACGCGGTCTCCACGAGGATCGACGGAATGTCCGGCGCCTTCAGCACGGCGAAGCCCGCCTGCTCGACCGAGCCTTTGTGCAGCTTGTTGATGCCGCCGATCTCGTTCAGCACGAAGCTGCCGTAGCGCATCGAGTCGCGGATCTGCGCGGTCGTCGACATGTCGAAGAGCGCGCGATTCACGCTCGCATCCTGCGATTTCACGTTGATGCCGCCGACCTGGTCCGACGCGTTTTCCTTGTTCGCCATCCAGCGCGCGGCCGCGCTCGACGCGCCGTGTTCCGACAGTGCGAACACCGAGGAGCCGCGGGCGTCGGGCGAGGTGAACGCATCCGCGTGAATCGACACGAACAGGTCGGCGGAGACGCGCTGCGCTTTCTGCACGCGCACGTTGAGCGGCACGAAGAAGTCGGCGTCGCGGGTCATCATCGCGCGCATGTTAGGCTGGGCGTCGATTTTCGCGCGCAGCTTCTTCGCGATATCGAGCGCGATGTGCTTTTCGTACGTGCCCTGGCCGCCGATCGCGCCGGGGTCCTCGCCGCCATGACCCGGATCGATCGCGACGGTGAGCAGGCGCGTCGTGCCGGCGCCCTGCTTGGGCGCCGAAAACGTGTATTCGTCGCTGTCCTCGTCCTTCTTCGCGATGACGGGCGGCGGCGCCGGCACGCGCGGCTTGACCGCCGGTTTCGGCGCCGCTTCGACGGGCGCCTCGTTTTGCGCGTACTTTTGAAAGAACTCGTCGGTGGAATCGGGCGTCGTCGGCTTTTGCGCGGTCGCCGGGCCTGAGAGCGTCGCGGGCGGCGGCGCGGACGGATTCGGATTGGCGCGATCGAGCGCTTCCTGCTTGCGCTCGGTCTGCGCGAGCAGCTCCATCAGCGGATCGGGCGCGACCGCGGGATACAGGTCGAACACGAGCCGGTACTTGTAGCTGCCGATCGGGCCGAGGGTGAACACCTGCGGCTTCACCGAGCCCTTCAGGTCGAACACCATGCGCACGACATGCGGCTGATACTGCCCGACGCGCACCGCCTGAATCTGCGGATCGTTCGGCGTGATCTTCGAGACGAGATCACGCAGCGCCTGATCGAGATCGATGCCGGAGAGATCGACGACCAGCCGGTCCGGTCCCTGCAGCAACTGGTTGGCGTTCTGAAGCGGCTGGTCCGACTCGATCGTCACGCGGGTGTAATCGCGCGCGGGCCACACGCGCACGCCGAGCACGGAGCTCGCGTGCGCGAGCTTCGGCCCGATGAGCCCGAGCACGAGCGTCGAAGCGCCAGCGCGCAGCACCTGGCGACGACGCCAGTTGTGCGGCGCGGTGGCGCTCGCTTCGATCGACGCAAACGGCTTGATCAACATCTTTCGAGACATGACTTTCCTGTTTCGCTAAACGCCCGCGCGGTCAGCACGCGGCCTTCTTCGTTCGAATCTGCTTCCGGTTCGACGTCATTTCGCAAGGACAGCTGGAACACGAGGTCCGGCACGCCGAGCAGGCCGCCCGCTTGCTGTGGCCACTCAACGAGGCATACCGCGCCCGCGTCGAAATATTCGCGAAAGCCGGCATCGGCCCATTCGGCCGGATCGGCGAAGCGATAGAGATCGAAGTGATAAACGTCGAGCGGGCCGCTTTCGATGACGATCGAATACGGCTCGACGAGCGTGTAGGTCGGACTCTTCACGCGGCCGACATGGCCGAGCGCGCGCAAGGTCGCGCGCACGAGCGTGGTCTTGCCCGCGCCCAGATCTCCGATCAACTGGACCTGGAGACCGTGAAATCGTTCAGATGAAACTTGCGATGCATGAAGGCGCGTGGCGTCGATGGCGCGCGCGAAGCGTTCTCCGAAAGCGAGCGTCGCGGCTTCGTCGCGCAGGTCGAAGCGGCGTTCGAGAAGCGCGGGAGGAAGGTCTTGCGTCGTTCGTACGGGGCTTTCGGGCATTGCTCGTAAAATGTCGTGATGAACCGATTGCCGGAACATTCCATTGATATCACGACCGCGTCCAGCGACGCCGCCGCTGAATCCGTTTCAGAATCTCGCGTCTTCGATCTCGATGAAAACGCGCTGGCAGAACTCGCGCAGCGCATCAAGGTGTGGGGGCGCGAGTTGGGGTTCGGTGCGGTCGGCATCAGCGATATCGACCTGACGGATGCCGAGAAGGGCCTGACTGACTGGCTCGAAGCAGGCTATCACGGCGAAATGGATTATATGGCCAAACATGGGATGAAACGCGCAAGACCGGCCGAGCTTGTGGCCGGAACGCGACGCGTCATCACCGCGCGCATGGCCTATCTGCCGGCGAAAACGCTCGCGAGAACGGGCGATGAAAGTGTCGCGACAGCCGATGGTCAGAAGAACGACTGGCGCGCGATCGAATGGTCGAGACTCGCGAAACCATCGCAGGCCGTGGTCTCCATTTACGCGCGCGGCCGCGATTATCACAAGGTCATGCGCAACCGCCTGCAGCAACTGGCGGAGCGCATCGAGAAGGAGATCGGACCGTTCGGGCATCGCGCGTTCACGGATTCCGCGCCCGTGCTGGAAGTCGCGCTCGCGCAGAAGGCGGGCAACGGCTGGCGCGGCAAGCATACGTTGTTGCTCGATCGCGATGCCGGCTCACTCTTCTTTCTCGGCGAAATTTTCGTCGATGTTCCTTTGCCCGTCGATCCGCATCCCGAACGGGAAGGCGCGCATTGCGGGCAGTGCACGCGCTGCATCGGCGCATGTCCGACGGGCGCGATCGTCGCGCCGTATCGCGTCGACGCGCGGCGCTGCATCTCGTACCTGACGATCGAACTGCACGGCAGCATTCCCGAAGCGATGCGCCCGCTGATCGGCAATCGCGTCTACGGTTGCGACGATTGCCAGCTCGTCTGTCCGTGGAACAAGTTCGCGCAGGCCGCGCCGGTTGCCGATTTCGATGTGCGGCATGGACTCGATCGCGCGACGCTCGTCGAATTGTTCGGCTGCAGCGCGGAAGATTTCGACACGCGCATGCAGGGCAGCGCGATCCGGCGCATCGGGCATGAACGCTGGCTGCGCAATATCGCGGTGGCGATGGGCAATGCGTTGCGCGCGTCCGGGCTCGATGCGAGCGAGCGCAAGACTATCGTCGACGCGTTGCGAGCGCGTGCCGACGACCCGTCCGAACTCGTTCGCGAGCACGTTCGCTGGGCGCTGGAGCAATCATGAAGAACACCCCATACGATGCCGTGATCGACGCGCCGTTCGGCAAGGTCGGCATTCGCGTCGATGCGCAATCGGTGTGCGAGATCGTCTATCTGCCGGACGATGTCGACGGCATCGCGCCTGAGAAGCCGCTCGCGAAGGACGCCGTCGCGCAGATCCGCGCGTATCTCCAGAACCCCGCGATGCGCTTCGACCTGCCGCTCGCGATGCGCGGCACGACGTTTCAGCAACGTGTGTGGCGGGGCATCGCCGGCATCGCGGCGGGCCACGTCTGGACCTATGGCCAGCTCGCACGCGAGATCGGCAGCGTGCCGCGCGCGGTCGGCCAGGCGTGCGGCTCCAATCCGCTGCCGATCGTGATACCGTGCCACCGGGTCGTGGCTTCGGGCGGGATCGGCGGTTTCGCGCATCATCCCGGCGAAGGTTTTTATCGCAACGTGAAGCGCTGGCTGCTGGCGCATGAAGGTGTATCGATCGCATGACGAGCGCAACGACTGAAGACATACAAACGCCGCAACTGAGCGCGAGCCACGACGCGATCGATCTCTTTTGCGACGCGCTCTGGCTCGAACACGGTCTTGCCAAGAATTCGCTCGAAGCGTACCGGCGCGATCTCAAGCTCTTCGCGGAATGGCTCGGCAAGACGCGCGGCGCATCGATCGACGCGGCAGTCGAAGCGGACATGAACGGCTACATGGCCGCGCGCCGCGGCGACAAGGCGACCTCCGCGAACCGGCGTCTCTCGGTGTTTCGCCGCTACTACGCGTGGGCGTTGCGCGAGCATCGCGTTTCGTCCGATCCGACGCTGAAGCTACGCTCGGCCAAGCAGCCGCCGCGCTTTCCTTCGACGCTCAACGAGTCGCAAGTCGAAGCGCTGCTCGGCGCACCCGACATCGAGACGCCGCTCGGCTTGCGCGATCGCACGATGCTCGAGTTGATGTACGCGAGCGGTCTGCGCGTGACCGAGCTCGTCACGCTGAAGACGGTCGAGCTCGGCCTGAACGAAGGCGTCGTGCGCGTGATGGGCAAGGGCTCGAAAGAACGCCTGATCCCGTTCGGCGAGACGGCGCACGACTGGCTCGAACGCTATCTGCGCGAAGCGCGTCCGGCGCTGCTCGGCGCGCGCGCCGCCGATGCGCTCTTCGTCACGTCGCGCGGCGAAGGCATGACGCGCCAGCAGTTCTGGAACATCATCAAGCGTCATGCGCTGAAGGGCGGCGTGCACGCGCCGCTCTCGCCGCACACGCTGCGCCACGCTTTCGCGACGCATCTGCTCAATCACGGCGCGGACTTGCGCGTCGTGCAATTGCTGCTCGGCCACTCGGACATTTCGACGACGCAGATCTATACGCACGTCGCGCGCGAGCGTCTGCAGAAGCTGCATCGCGAGCATCATCCGCGCGGCTGAATCGCTTCGCTAGATCTCCGCGCCGCGCATCAGCCCGCGCGCGATGATGACCTGCTGAATCTGCGACGTGCCTTCGTACAGCCTGAAAAGCCGCACGTCGCGATAGAAGCGCTCGATGCCGTATTCCGCGATATAACCCGCGCCGCCGTGCACCTGCACCGCGCGATCGGCGACGCGCCCGCACATCTCGGTGGCGAAGTACTTCGCGCATGACGCTTCGATCGACACGTCGCGCCCTTCGTCGCGGCGGCGCGCGGCGTCGAGCACCATGCATTCGGCGGCGTAGAGCTCGGCCTTGCTGTCGGCGAGCATCCCCTGTACGAGCTGAAATTCGACGATCGGCTGGCCGAACTGGCGGCGCTCCATCGCGTAGGCGAGGGCGTCGCGCAGCATCCGCTTCGCCGCGCCGACGGCGATCGCCGCGATATGAATGCGGCCCTTGTCGAGCGTTTTCATCGCCGTCTTGAAGCCGACGCCTTCCACGCCGCCTATCAGCTGGCTCGCCGGCACGCGGCAGTTTTCAAAGATCACGTCGCTCGTGTGCGCGCCGCGCTGGCCCATCTTGCGATCCGGCTTGCCGATGGAAAGGCCCGGCGTGTCACGCCCGACAATGAACGCAGAGATTGCGCTCGCCCCTTTCGCATCGCTCGTGCGCGCCATGACCGTGTAGATGCCGGCTTCGGGAGCGTTGGTGATGAAGCGCTTGGTGCCGTCGAGCACGTAGACGTCGCCGTCCTTCCGGGCGCGCGTCTTGAGCGAAGCGGCGTCGGAGCCCGCGTCGGGCTCCGTGAGACAGAATGAGCCGATCAGTTCGCCCGAAGCGAGTTTCGGCAGATAGTGCGCCTTTTGCGCGTCGGTGCCGTCGAGCAGGATGCCGATCGAGCCGATGCCGTTGTTGGTGCCGATCACCGAGCGAAACGCCGGCGAAGTCTGACCGAGCTCGAACGCGATGCGCACTTCCTCTTCCATCGTGAGGCCGAGGCCGCCGTAGGCTTCCGGAATGGTCAGGCCGAACATGCCGATCTCGCGCATCGCGTCGATGAGGTCGGCGGGAATGGTGTCGGTTTCGTCGACTTCGCCCTCGCGGGGGACGAGCTTTTCGCGCACGAAGCGGCGAATCGTGTCTTCGAGCAGCGTTTGCGTTTCGGCGTCGCGGATCATCGTGCATCTCCTGTACGTTCGCGAACGATCGTGCCACGGTATTCCGTGCCCGCACAATCGGCCGAATGGCCGATGGTGAGCGCCCCGGCGCGCCGCTACAATGCGTGGCATGTCGAAAGCCAAACACGTGTCCGAAACGCCCGCGACGCAATTCCTGCGCCGCCACAAGGTCGAGTTCGGCGAGCATCCCTACGATTATGTCGAGCATGGCGGCACGGAGGAATCCGCGCGGCAGCTCGGCGTGGACGAGCATATCGTCGTCAAGACGCTGGTGATGGAAGACGAGCACGCGAAGCCCCTCATCGTCCTCATGCACGGCGATCGCACCGTGTCCACGAAGAACCTTGCACGGCAGACGGGCGCGAAGCGCATCGAGCCGTGCAAGCCGGAAGTGGCGAACCGGCATTCGGGGTTCCTCGTCGGCGGCACGTCGCCGTTCGGCACGAAGAAGGCCATGCCGGTGTATGTCGAATCGAGCATTCTCGGGCTCGAGCGGATCTATCTGAACGGCGGGCGTCGCGGGTATCTCGTGAGCATCGATCCGAACGTGCTGACCGAGTTGCTGAACGCGAAACCCGTGCAGTGCGCGAGCGTCGATTAGAATGCGTTCCGCTCTCGCCAAAACTGAAAAGACACCATGATTTTTCTGATCGTCGCCGTCGTGTCCTACCTGATCGGCTCGATTTCGTTCGCCGTCGTCGTGAGTCACGCGATGGGACTGGCCGATCCCCGCTCGTACGGCTCGGGCAACCCCGGCGCGACCAACGTGCTGCGCACCGGCAACAAGAAGGCCGCGATCCTCACGCTGATCGGCGACGCGTTCAAGGGCTGGCTGCCGGTCTGGGTCGTCGTGCATTTCGGCGCGAGCTTCGGCTGGGATCAGGCGGGCATCAACACCGCGACCGCGCTCGCGGCCATCGCGGTGTTCCTCGGGCATCTGTACCCGGTGTTTTTCAGGTTCCAGGGCGGCAAGGGTGTTGCGACGGCGGCGGGCGTGCTGCTCGCGATCCATCCGGCGCTCGGTATCGCGACGCTGCTCACCTGGCTGATCATCGCGTTCTTCTTCCGGTATTCGTCGCTGGCGGCGCTCGTCGCGGCCGTGTTCGCACCGTTCTTTCAAGTCTTTCTGTTCGGGCCGAGCCGCATCTCGCTCGCCGTGCTGGCGATGAGTCTGCTGCTCATCTGGCGGCATCGCGCGAACATTTCGAAGCTGCTGGCGGGGAAGGAAAGCCGCATCGGCGAAAAGAAGAAAGTGGCGGAAGCAGCGGATTAAACTAAAAAAGCCGTTCCGGCGCACCGGAACGGCTTTTTACTTCTGACGCGCCGACGAATCAGTCGCGGAAGTTATTGAAGTCGAGCGGCGTATCCGTGACTTCCTTCTTCAGGAGCGCGATAGCGCCCTGCAGGTCGTCGCGCTTTGCGCCTTGCACGCGCACCGCGTCGCCCTGAATGCTCGCCTGCACCTTGATCTTGCTGTCCTTCACGATCTTGACGATCTTTTTCGCCAGATCGCCCGACACGCCCTTCTTCACCGTCACGACCTGCTTCAGCTTGTCGCCGCCGATCTTCTCCTGCTTGCCGTAGTCGAGAAAACGCACGTCGACACCGCGTTTGGCCAACTTGTTCAGCAGCACGTCCTTCACTTGGCCGAGCTTGAAGTCGTCGTCGGCGTAGAGCGTGAGCTCGCGTTCTTTCTGTTCGACGCGTGAATCCGAACCCTTGAAGTCGAAGCGCGTCGAGATTTCCTTGTTCGACTGCTCGATCGCGTTCTTCACTTCGATCATGTTTGCTTCGCTGACGACGTCAAACGATGGCATCTGTCTTTCTCCTTCATTGAGGCGAGCGCGCCGAACAGACGCGGCTCGCGCAATCGCTATAATCACGGACCTGTCGTCATTCTACCGACGCGTTTCGTTCATGTCGCTCCAGCTTCTCTCCGATTTCTCGCTGCTCGCTCACAACACGTTCGGCTTCGACGCGCGCGCGCGTCATGCGATGCGCATCGAATCCGTCGACGCGGCCATCGCGCTCGCCACCGATGCGCGCATCGCGAACATGCCGCAACTCGTGCTCGGCGGCGGCAGCAATATCGTGCTGACGCGCGATTTCGACGGCGTCGCGCTGGTCGTCGGCATTCCCGGCAAACGCGTGATCGCCGAAGACGACGATGCTTGGCTCGTCGAGGCCGGCGCGGGCGAGAACTGGCACGATTTCGTCGCCTGGACGCTCGCACAAGGCATGCCGGGGCTCGAAAACCTCGCGCTGATTCCCGGCACGGTCGGCGCGGCGCCGATTCAGAACATCGGCGCGTACGGGCTCGAAATGGGCGAACGTTTCGAGCGGCTCTGCGCGGTCGAGCTCGCGACGGGCCAACGCGCTGAATTCGATCGGGCCGACTGTGAGTTCGGCTATCGCGACAGCTTTTTCAAACGGGCAGGGCGTGGGCGCTTCATGATCACGTCGGTGGTGTTCCGGCTGCCGAAAGCGTGGACGCCGCGCGCCGATTACGCCGATGTCGCCCGCGCGCTCGATGGCGCCGCGAGACCGGATGCGCAGGCCATCTTCGATGCGGTCGTCGCCGTGCGCCGAGCCAAGCTGCCCGACTGGACCGTGCTCGGCAACGCGGGCAGCTTCTTCAAGAATCCCGTCGTGAGTGCGCAGGCGTTCGAGGTATTGCAGCAGCGCGAACCCGGCGTGGTCTCCTACCGCCAGGCGGACGGGCAGGTGAAGCTCGCGGCGGGCTGGCTGATTGATCAATGCGGATGGAAAGGGCGCGGCATCGGCGGCGCGGCGGTGCACGATCGTCAGGCGCTCGTGCTCGTCAATCGCGGCGGCGCGACAGGCGCGCAAGTGCTCGAACTCGCCGAAGCTATCAAGCGCGATGTGCTCACGCGTTTCGACGTAGAACTGGAAATGGAGCCTGTGGTGCTCTGAACCTTCCGCGCAGAAAAAACCCGCCGAACGAAAGTTCGGCGGGTTTTTTTACGTCCAGAAACGCGAGAATTACGCCCCGCGCTTGCGGCGCGCGTTTTCCGCGATGCGCATGCGCAGCGCGTTCAGCTTGATGAAGCCGCCGGCGTCGGCCTGGTTGTAGGCGCCGCCGTCGTCGTCGAAGGTCGCGATGGTCTTGTCGAACAGCGTTTCCTTCGAATCGCGCGCGACGACCGACACGCCGCCCTTGTACAGCTTGACACGCACCCAGCCGTTGACCTTCTCCTGCGTGTGGTCGATCAGCACCTGCAGCGCGCGGCGCTCCGGGCTCCACCAGTAGCCGTTGTAGATCAGCGACGCGTAGCGCGGCATCAGATCGTCTTTCAGGTGCGCCACTTCGCGATCCAGCGTGATCGACTCGATGCCGCGGTGCGCCTTCAGCATGATCGTGCCGCCCGGCGTTTCATAGCAGCCGCGCGACTTCATGCCGACGTAACGGTTCTCGACCAGATCCAGACGGCCTATGCCGTGCTTGCCGCCCAGGCGGTTCAGCTCGGTCAGCATGTCGGCCGGCGACAGGCGCTTGCCGTTCAGCGCGACCGGGTCGCCCTTCTCGAATTCGATATCGACATATTCCGGCTGATCCGGCGCCTCTTCCGGCGACACGGTCCAGCGCCACATGTCTGCTTCGGCCTCGGCCTTCGGATCCTCCAGATGGCGGCCTTCGAACGAGATATGCAGCAGGTTCGCGTCCATCGAGTAGGGCGCGCCGCCTTGCTTGTGCTTCATTTCGATCGGAATGCCGGCCTTCTCGGCGTACGCGAGCAGCTTTTCGCGCGAGAGCAGATCCCATTCGCGCCACGGCGCGATCACCTTGATGCCGGGTTCGAGCGAGTAATAGCCGAGCTCGAAGCGGACCTGGTCGTTGCCCTTGCCGGTCGCGCCGTGCGAGACGGCTTGCGCGCCGGTCGCGCGCGCGATTTCGATCTGGCGCTTCGCGATCAGCGGACGCGCGATCGACGTGCCGAGCAGATACTCGCCTTCGTAGATGGTGTTCGCGCGGAACATCGGGAACACGAAATCGCGGACGAACTCTTCACGCAGATCTTCGATGAAAATGTTTTCCTGCTTGATGCCGAGCTGGAGCGCCTTCTTGCGCGCGGGTTCCAGTTCCTCGCCCTGGCCGATGTCGGCCGTGAAGGTCACGACTTCGGCGTCGTAGTTGTCCTGCAACCATTTCAGGATGACGGAGGTGTCGAGACCGCCCGAATAGGCGAGCACGACTTTCTTGATATCGCTCATGGTGAACTCGTGTGCGGAAAAGCCGGTGCGGCGGTTGTGCGCCGCTTCGCGTCCGCCGGGCGCGCGACGGGCATGAAGTGCGCGGAAAAACCACTATTTTGACATCAAAAGGCCGCGCTTCCGTAAATTCGGGACGCACGGCGGGGCGACAGCGCGGATTCGCTCAGTGATTGAGCTTGCCGAGCAGGAGATACTCCATCAGCGCCTTCTGGACGTGCAGACGGTTCTCCGCTTCGTCCCAGACTACGCTCTGCGGTCCGTCGATCACTTCCGCGCTCACTTCCTCGCCGCGGTGCGCGGGCAGGCAGTGCATGAAGAGCGCATCGGGATGGGCGCGCGCCATCATCTCGGCGTCGACGCAATAATCGGCGAATGCTTTCATGCGCGCTTCGTTTTCGGCCTCGTAGCCCATGCTGGTCCAGACGTCGGTCGTGACGAGATCGGCGCCCGCGCAGGCTTCGTTCGGATCGTCGAACTCTTCGAAGAACGGCTTGCTCTCCTCGGAGACGAGCGCGGGATCGAGCTTGTAGCCGAGCGGCGTCGACAGGCGCAACTTGAAGCCGAGAATCTGCGCCGCTTCGATCCACGTGTAGAGCATGTTGTTCGCGTCGCCGACCCACGCGACGGTCTTGCCGTGAATCGGCCCGCGATGCTCGTAGAACGTAAAGATGTCGGCGAGCACCTGACACGGGTGGTACTCGTTGGTCAGCCCGTTGATGACCGGCACGCGCGAGCTTTCGGCGAAACGCCGGATGATGTCCTGGCCGAACGTGCGGATCATGATGATGTCGACCATGCGCGAGATGACCTGCGCCGAATCCTCGATCGGCTCGCCGCGGCCGAGCTGCGTGTCGCGCGTGTTCATGAACACCGCGTGGCCGCCGAGCTGAAAGATGCCTGCTTCGAACGAAAGACGCGTGCGCGTGGAGCTTTTCTCGAAGATCATCGCGAGCGTGCGGTCGTGCAGCGGATGATAAGTCTCGTAGTTCTTGAACTTGCGCTTCAGAATGCGCGCGCGTTCGAGCACGTACTCGTAGTCGTCGAGCGAAAAATCCTTGAACTGAAGATAGTGGCGAATTTTCTTGGCGGTCATGAAACGCAAGCGGCGGCTTCGAACCGGCCGCTGCGCTTCGCATCAAGGCCGGACGGCGCCGCCGTCGGGAGTGGTATCGCTTTTGAGCATAAAGTATTTTGCGATGTTTGACGAGGCTGGCCAAAAGCACGCAGACTCGAGCGAACGCCCGGACGGCGGCCCCGGAGTGTCCCTGATGGACGGGACGATGTCTGTGTGCGCTGCGGAAAAGAGCCCGCTACTGTATAATTGCGGTCGCTCGTTTCAACAGTTCTGCAACATTCAGCACCGTTTCACGCGCATCTGTGGCGAAGGATTCGCAAGAATCCGGTCGGCGTGACTTTGTGCATTCCGATTTCGCGGTGGATTGCCCAGTGCTGTCGAGTCCGCCATTCCTGTCGCGGTCGCGGACGGTTCCGACAGAATCGACCCGCGCAAGACCGCCCGGCGCCGTCGCTGCGCCTGCCCTTGCGGTTCCCTGCGTCAGGCATGTGCGTTCCGGTGCGCGTCACCGGCCGTCAAAAGGTATTGCTACATGGCTGAATCACCCTCTACCGAATACTTCATACAAGGCATCACCAAGAGCGGAAGGAAGTTTCGGCCGAGCGATTGGTCCGAGCGCCTGTGCGGCGTGATGTCGGGTTTCGGACCGAAGGCAAAGGGGCCGAACGCCCGTCTCCAGTACTCCATCTACGTTCGTCCGACGATGATCGGCGACATCAAGGTCGTGATCGTCGATTCGCGTCTGCGCGACATCGAGCCGATGGCCTTCGACTTCGTCCTGAATTTTGCCAAGGACAACGATCTCCTCGTGACCGAAGCGTGCGAACTGCCGCCGCATCACGGCACGCAGACCCAGCAGCATCAACCTTGACGCTCTGTGTCGGGAAGTACGGACGCAAAAAAGCCCGCCGAAGCGGGCTTTTTTGTTACTGCGCAGCGGAAACAGGAAGCTGCTTCGACGAACGCCTCGATCGCGAAACTCGCGAAACCGGATGGCGCCCGCCCGAAGCGAGCCGGAATTACTGGGCAGCGGGGGCTTGCAGGCCCTTGATGGCTGCAGCCAGGCGGCTCTTGTGACGAGCAGCCTTGTTCTTGTGGACGATCTTCTTGTCCGCGATGATGTCGAGCGTCTTGACCGACGACTTGAACACTTCGGCGGCCTTGTCCTTGTCGCCGGCTTCGATAGCCTTGCGGACTGCCTTGATGGCCGTGCGGAACTTCGAGCGCAGCGCCGAGTTGTGCGAGTTGGCTTTGGCGGCCTGACGGGCGCGCTTGCGAGCTTGTGCGGAATTTGCCATGACGGTTCCTTGTCCTGTTTCTCTGCTGTTACTTGTCCGGAGCGCGTGGCCGGCGAAGGCCTTGAAAAGCCCTGACGCGGGCCGATCGAGCGCGCTGCCTTTGATCGGAAATCCCGGGAACGATTGCCCGAGAACCTCTAAAACATCGCCGGCCGGGGCCGGAAAAGACGCGAAGCTGCTAATCCAAACGGTTTTGGAGCGTCGAAACCCGCGATTATAGCAAGCGAATATGAGATGTGACAAGCGCGGCGTGGGTCGCGTCGACGCGGGGCGGTTCGATGCCATCGGTCAAACATGCGGTGTTGCCCGCCAGCAATAGGCGGAGTCTGGTGGGCACGCCGCACGCGGCCCGTATAATAAGCGCCCCATGAATCTATTCCGAGCCCTGCTGACGGTCAGCGGCTTCACGTTGCTGTCGCGCGTGACCGGCCTGATCCGCGAAACACTGATTGCCCGAGCTTTCGGCGCCAGTATTTATACCGACGCGTTCTACGTCGCTTTCCGAATTCCCAACCTGCTGCGGCGTCTGTCCGCGGAAGGCGCGTTCGCGCAGGCGTTCGTGCCGATTCTCGCCGAGTTCAAGAACAGCAAGGGCCACGATCCGACCAAGGCGCTCGTCGACGCGATGTCGACGGTGCTCACGTGGTTCCTCGTCGTGCTGTCGATCGCCGGCATGGCGGGCGCGAGCTGGGTCGTCTTCGCGGTGGCGTCGGGGCTGCGGCACGAGGGCATCGGTTACGCGCTCGCGGTCGAGATGACGCGCATCATGTTCCCGTACATCGTCCTCATTTCGATGACGACGCTCGCCTCGGGCGTGCTCAACACGTACAAGCAGTTCTCGCTGCCCGCGTTCGCCCCCGTGCTCTTGAACGTGTCGTTCATTTTCGCGGCGGTGTTCGTGGCGCCGCATCTGAAAGTGCCGGTCTATGCGCTCGCGTACGCGGTCATCGTCGGCGGCATTCTGCAATTGCTCGTGCAATTGCCCGGCCTGAAGAAGATCGACATGACGCCGCGCGTCGGGTTGAACTTCCGCCGCGCGCTCGCGCATCCGGGCGTCAAGCGCGTGTTGCTGAAGATGGTTCCAGCGATGTTCGCCGTATCGGTCGGGCAGTTGAGCCTCATCATCAACACGAATATCGCGTCGAACATCGGGGCGGGCGCGGTGTCGTGGATCAACTACGCTGACCGGCTGATGGAATTCCCGACTGCGCTGCTCGGCGCGGCGCTCGGCACGATTCTCCTGCCGAGTCTCTCGAAAGCGCACGTCGACGCCAACCACGACGAATACTCCGCGCTGCTCGACTGGGGGCTTCGCATCACGTTCCTGCTGGCCGCGCCGAGCGCGGTCGCGCTCTTCTTTTTCGCCGAGCCGCTCACCGCGACGCTCTTTCACTACGGCAAGTTCGACAGCCATTCGGTCGTGATGGTCGGACGCGCGCTGGCGGCGTACGGGATCGGGCTGATCGGCCTCATCCTCATCAAGATTCTCGCGCCGGGCTTCTACGCGAAGCAGGACATCAAGACGCCGGTGAAGATCGCGATCTTCGTGCTGATCATGACGCAGGTGAGCAATTACATCTTCGTGCCGATCTTTTCGCACGCGGGTCTCACGCTCTCGATCGGCCTCGGCGCGCTCGCCAACGCGCTCCTGCTGTTCGCGGGGCTGCGCCGCCGGCGGATCTACCAGCCGTCGCCGGGCTGGCTGCGCTTTTTCGTGCAACTGATCGGCGCGTGCCTGATTCTTGCGGGCACGATGCACTGGGTGGCGATCAACTTCGACTGGATCGGCATGCGCGCGACGCCGCTCATGCGCATCGCGCTTCTCGGTGCGAGCCTCGTCGTGTTTGCCGCGCTATATTTCGGTATTCTGTCCGCAATGGGCTTCAAGTACGCCTATTTCAAGAGACGCACGCTTTGATGACGACAACGCGTATCCTCGACTACTTCTCTTCGCTGATGGCGGACGACGACAGCCTTCCGCTCACGGAAGCGGCCTTGTCGCTCGCGCAGGACGCGTATCCCGATCTCGACATGCAGGCCGCTCTCGCGGAGATCGATGAACTCGTCGTGCGCGCGCGTCGCCGCATGCCCGACGGCGCCGACGTGAAGCAGAAGACCGATGCGCTCAATCGTTATTTCTTTCGCGAGCTGGGGTTCTCCAGCAACCTCAACGATTACTACGATCCGGACAACAGCCATCTGAACGTCGTGCTGCGACGCCGGCGCGGCATTCCGATCTCGCTCGCGGTGATCTATCTGGAGATGGCCGAGCAACTCGGGTTGCCGGTGCGCGGCGTGTCGTTTCCCGGGCATTTTCTGTTGCGCGTCGCGACACCGGGCCAGGATCTGATGCTTGATCCGACGACCGGTCAAACGCTCTCCGAAGCGCAGATGGTCGAGATGCTCGAGCCGTATGTGCAGCGCGTGGGCGAATCGATCGGGAGCGCATTGCGCGTGCTGTTGCAGCCCGCGACGCGGCGCGAGATCGTCGCGCGCATGCTGCGCAATCTGAAGGGCATCTATTTGCAGACGGAGCGCTGGCAGCGTCTGCTCGCGGTTCAGCAGCGGCTCGTGATTGCCTTGCCGAACAGTATCGAGGAGGTGCGCGATCGCGGTTTCGCATACGCGCGGCTCGATTACCTGCGGCCGGCGCTGGAGGATCTGCAGCGTTACATCGAAATTCGTCCGGATGCCGAGGATGCAACCGTCGTCGAAACCGAATTGCACGAGTTACGGCAGCGCACGCAGCACAACGGCGACTGAATGCACGCGGCGGACTTCGAAAGAAGCCCGCCGTTTTCACATGCGAAGCGTCATTTCGGCTGCATGCGGATCGCGCCGTCCAGGCGGATCACTTCGCCGTTGAGCATCGGGTTGTCGAAGATCTGCTTGACGAGCATCGCGTATTCGTCCGGCTTGCCGAGGCGCGAGGGGAACGGCACCATCGCGCCGAGCGCGTCCTGCACTTCCTTCGGCATGCCGAGCAGCATCGGCGTTTCGAAGAGACCCGGCGCGATCGTCATTACGCGAATGCCGCTCTTGCTCAGATCGCGCGCGATCGGCAGCGTCATGCCCGCGACGCCGCTCTTCGACGCGGCATAGGCCGCCTGGCCGATCTGTCCGTCATACGCCGCGACCGATGCCGTGTTCACGATCACGCCGCGTTCGCCCGCGTCGTTCGCTTCGTTCTTCGACATCACGTTGGCCGCGAGCCGGATCATGTTGAAGGTGCCGATGAGATTCACCGAAATCACCTTCGAGAAGAGATCGAGCGCGTGCGGACCGTCGCGTCCGACGGTCTTCGCCGCCGGCGCGATGCCCGCGCAATTCACGAGGCCGCGCAACGTGCCGAGGCTCGTCGCGGCATCGACGGCGCGCTGGCCATCGTTTTCCTGGCTCACGTCGCATTTGACGAACACGCCGGACAGCTCGTCGGCGAGCGCAACGCCCGCCGCCTCGTTCATGTCGGCGAGCACGACCTTGCCGCCTTGCGCCGCGATGAGCCGCGCGCTCGCCGCGCCGAGCCCCGACGCGCCGCCGGTGATCAGAAAGACGTTGCCTTGCATCTCCATGTCTCTTCTCCTTTTGTGTGATTCGTGCGCGCGAGAGCAGGGGTGAAGCCGCTCGCGCCGATGTCTGTCCTCGTGGGAACGGGTCGATTGTAGCGAAGCCGCATGCTGCAAATTCGCACGATGGTCATGCGAAATCATACGAGCGCGCGGCATAAAAAAACCCGCTCATGGAGAGCGGGTCTTGGTCGGACGCGAATCGAGGCGCGCTTTACTTCAGTGCGTCGAACACGCGGGTGCGGATTTCATCGACGGCGCCGAGGCCCGAGATCTTGCGATACGCCGGCGCCTTCAGACCATTCGGCGCTTCGCCGTTCTTCGCCCAGTCGTTGTAGTACGCGATCAGCGGCTTGGTCTGAGCGACATAGACGTCGAGACGCTTCTTGACGGTCTCTTCCTTGTCGTCGTCGCGCTGGATCAGCGGCTCGCCGGTGACGTCGTCGGTCATGTCGACCTTCGGCGGATTGAACTTGACGTGATACGTGCGACCCGATGCCGCATGCACGCGACGGCCGCTCATACGGGTGATGATCTCGTCGAAGGGCACGTCGATTTCGAGCACGTAGTCGATCGCCACGCCGGCGTCCTTCATTGCTTCGGCTTGCGGCAGCGTGCGCGGGAAGCCGTCGAAGAGGTAGCCGTTCTTGCAGTCGTCAGCCTGCAGGCGCTCCTTCACGAGATTGATGATGAGCGAATCCGGCACCAGCTCGCCCGCGTCCATGAAGCGCTTCGCCTCGACGCCGAGCGGCGAGCCCGCCTTGACGGCCGCGCGCAGCATGTCGCCGGTCGAAATCTGCGGAATGCCGAATTTCTCCTTTATGAAGTTTGCCTGGGTGCCCTTGCCCGCACCGGGTGCGCCCAACAGGATCAAACGCATGGTGATCTCTCCGAATCGTCTATAAACCGCTTCAAGCCGCGAGGCTGATTTGACATCCGGTGGGCTGGCTCGTGCGGCGTCGACGACAGGGCGCGCGGCCGAAAGGAGACGGCGGGCACCTGCGGACAGCGGCGCAACGTTGAGCGTGGCGCTGACCGGAAGGCTCGCGCAATCGCTTGATTATGCCATGTCTCTTTACGATCGCGACCGTAATAACGCGGATAGAAAACGCCATTGAACCCCGCCAATCGGGCGTCGGCGGGGTTTACACGGGTTGCGCCGCGGCTTTCAGTCGGCTCCGGGAAAGAGCGCCTGGACGCGCGCGAGATCGGCGGGGGTGTCGACGCCGGGCGGCGGCGCGTCCTGCGTCACGCGCACCGCGATGCGCTCGCCGTGCCACAGCGCACGCAGTTGCTCGAGCGCTTCGGCGGCCTCGATCGGCGCTTGCGAGAGGTTCGGGAAGTCGCGCAGGAATTTCGCGCGGTAGGCGTACAGCCCGATATGGCGCAGCACGTTTTCGGGCGCCGAAGGCAATTTTCCGAGCGCGGCGACGTCCGGCCAATGCGGCTGCCACACGTCGCGCGCCCATGGAATCGGCGCGCGCGAGAAGTAGAGTGCGCGGCTCTTCGCGTCGAGCACGACCTTCACGACGTTCGGATTGAAGACGTCCGCCGGATCGTGAATCGGGTGCGCGGCGGTTGCGATCGCGCAATCCGGATAGGAGGCGAGGTGATCGGCGACATCGCGCACGAGTTGCGGATCGATGAGCGGCTCGTCGCCCTGAACGTTGACGACGATCACGTCGTCGGCCCAGTTCAGACGCGTCGCGACTTCAGCCAGGCGATCCGTGCCGGTGGGATGATCGGAGCGCGTCATCATCACTTCGATGCCGTGATCGCGCACGGCTTCGACCACACGGTCGGAATCGGTCGCGACGAGCACCTGGCTCGCGCCGGATTCGCGCGCGCGCTCGGCGACGCGCACGACCATCGGCTTGCCGCCGATGTCGGCGAGCGGCTTGTTCGGCAGGCGCGTGGACGCGAGGCGCGCGGGAATGACCGCGATGAACGGAACGGACATGTCGGCGTGCTCAGGCTTCGCCGGCCGGTTTGATCGGCTCGACGGGCGTGCCAACGACCGTCTGGCGCGCTTCGTCGACGAGCATCACGGGAATGCCGTCGCGAATCGGATAGGCGAGCTTGTCCGCGCTGCAGACGAGTTCCTGCGCCGCGCGATCGTAACTGAGCGGGCCTTTGCAGATCGGGCAAACGAGGATTTCAAGCAGACGTGCGTCCACGGAGTTTCTCCACAACAAGAGCGATGAGGCGCGGTCTCAGCACGGCTTGCACCGGAACGACCCAGATGCGTGCGTCGCGCCAGGCCCCAAATTTTACTGCATCCTTTTCGGTGATCAGGATCGCATCGGCGTCGAGGCCAGCGAACGGATTCTCGCGATACGAATAGTGATCGGGGAACGCGCGCGTCGCGGGCGCGATGCCCGCTGCGCGCAGCGTCGCGAAAAAGCGTTCGGGCGAGCCGATGCCCGCCGCCGCGATCACTTTTTCGCCCGCGAACTGTTCGAGCGGGCGGCGCTGATGCGGATCGTCGAGCAGCCACGCGTCGCCGGATTCGAGTTCGAGCGCGAAGGTGTTCGGCCACGGCGGCAGCGTGCGCTCGTAGGGACTGTTGATGAGCGTCGCGTCGCGGCGGCGCGACATCGGCTCGCGCAACGGGCCTGCGGGCAGCAGAAAGCCGTTGCCGCCGAGACGGTCGTCGAACACGACGAGCTCGAACGCGCGCGCGAGCCGATAGTGCTGGAGGCCGTCGTCGGACACGAGGACATCGACGTTCGGATGCGCTTCGAGCAGCGCCTTCGCAGCGGCGACGCGATCCGGGCACACGAACACCGGCGCATGCGTGCGTCGCGCGATGAGGAGCGGTTCGTCGCCGACCTGCGCGGCAACGGAAGTCGCCGTGACGCTCGTGGGCTTCGCGACTTTCGCACCATAGCCGCGCGAGACCACGCCCGGCTGATACCCGGCGGCGCGCAACGCCTCGACGAGCGCGATGACGGTTGGCGTCTTGCCCGTTCCGCCGACGGTCACATTCCCGACGACGACCACAGGCGCGCCCACGTCGATGCGCTTGAGCCAGCCGAGTTCATAGAAGGCGCGCCGCGTCGCGGCGATCGCGCCGAAAATGCAGGCGAAGGGCGTGAGCGCCCACGCGACGGGGCCGCGCCGGCGCCATTCGCGGGCGAGGAAGTTCTCGATCGGCGGCTTGAAATCAGACATGGACCGCCTTCGCGCGGAACGCATTGTGTCGGCGAGTCGGGTACGGCATGGCGTGCAACGGCAGCTCCTCGGATATCGGTTGGCGTTGGACGATGCCCGGCGTTTCGCGGCTCGGGACGAACGAGAGTCGGCCGCGCCAGCCGGTGCTGGAACCCGGCACTCTAGCGCGCGCGGGCCGTCGACGCCAGTCGCGAGCGCATCGGAGGAACAGCTTCCGTTCGATGGCGACGCCTGTGGATAACTCTGTGAAGAACTTGCGGCCCGCAAACCGCAAATCGGCATCAGGAAAGAGTTGCTTCGGGGATTACAGTGTTCGTGAAAAAATATCGTCGTAAAATCAGCGGGTTAGAACGAACTCATTGGCTTTCGGCGATGCCGTGGCGCATACCGAGGTAAGTCTTTCTGTGTGGACACTTGTTACACTTGCGTACCTCGATCGCCGGTATTTGCCCAACAGGCACCGCGGTCGCGCACTCGGTATATTTCCCGTTCAGCCATGACCCCCGATTCCCTGCCGTCGCAGAGCGGCGACGCCGTCATTCCCGTTTCCGTGCTCAACCGCGCGATCAGCTCGATGCTAGAGCGGTCGTTTCCGCTCGTCTGGGTATCGGGCGAGGTGTCGAACTTCACGCGCGCGGCCAGCGGCCACTGGTATTTTTCGATCAAGGACGCGAACGCGCAGATGCGTTGCGTGATGTTCCGCGGCCGCGCGCAATACGCCGAATTCACGCCGCGCGAAGGGGACAAGATCGAAGTGCGCGCGCTCGTCACGATGTACGAGCCGCGCGGCGAATTGCAGCTCAACGTGGAAGCGGTGCGGCGCACCGGGCAGGGACGCCTCTACGAAGCGTTTCTGCGTCTGAAGGCGCAACTCGAAAGCGAAGGGCTCTTTGCGGCCGAGCGCAAGCGCGCGCTGCCGGCGCATCCGCGGGGTATCGGCATCGTGACGTCGTTGCAGGCGGCCGCGCTGCGCGACGTGTTGACGACGCTCGCGCGCCGCGCGCCGCATGTGCCGATCGTCGTGTATCCGGCGCCGGTGCAGGGCGCGGGCGTCGGCGCGAAACTCGCGGCGATGGTCGAAGCCGCGAACGCGCGGCGCGAGGTCGACGTGCTCATCGTGTGCCGCGGCGGCGGGTCGATCGAGGATCTGTGGGCGTTCAACGAGGAAGTGCTCGCGCGCGCGATCGCGGCGAGCGCGCTGCCGGTCGTGAGCGGCGTCGGACACGAAACGGATTTCACCATCGCCGATTTCGCGGCCGACGTACGCGCGCCGACGCCGACCGCCGCCGCCGAGCTCGTGAGTCCGCAACGCGTGCTGCTGTTGCGCGATCTCGATCATCGGCATGCGGCGCTCGCGCGCGGCTTCGGTCGGATGATGGAACGTCGCGCGCAGCAACTCGACTGGCTCGCGCGCCGGCTCGTGAGTCCGGCGGAGCGGCTGGCGCGGCAGCGGGCGCATCTGCGGCAACTGGCGAGCCGCCTCGCGGCGGCCGGCGCGCGGCCCGTGCGCGACGCGCGCGCGCATTTCGCGCTCGTGCACTATCGCTGGCAGCGCAGGCGTCCGAATGTCGACGCCGGGCGCGAGCATCTGCTGCGGCTTGCGCAGCGTATCGGCAGCTCGTACGAGCGGCGCGCGGAGCGGGAGCGAGCGTGCGTGTCGGAACTCGCGGCGCGCTTGCAGGTGCTGAGTCCGCAGCGCACACTGGAGCGCGGCTACGCCGCTTTGATCGACGCGCAAACCGGCCGCGCAGTGCGTGCCCCGAACGCCCTGAAGCCGAAGCGGCCGCTCACGGTTCATCTCGCGGAAGGATCGGCGGACGTGCTGCTCGCCGATGTCCAGGCGCGTCTGTCCGATGAATTCTGAGCGCTGCGCGGCGTGCCGGATCGGCGTACATTTGACTTGCCAGACGACGCCCGCCAAAGCATTTTTTACGCCGTCCGCCGCGGATAGAAAGCAATCTTGCTCATAAAGGGCACACGGTTTGCTGGGTTATCCCAACTCACCTACAATCCATTGCTCCACTGCTGGACGCCTCACAATCCCACAATCCACATAGAAAGGAAGCTCGCATCATGGAACATACGCTCCCGCCGCTGCCGTTCGACAAGAACGCGCTCGCACCGCACATGTCGGAAGAAACGCTCGAGTATCACTATGGCAAGCATCACCAGACCTATGTGACGAATCTGAACAAGCTGATTCCCGGCACCGAATTCGAGAACCTGTCGCTCGAAGAAATCGTGAAGAAGTCGTCGGGCGGCGTGTTCAACAACGCAGCGCAAATCTGGAATCACACGTTTTTCTGGAACAGCCTGTCGCCGAAGGGCGGCGGTGCGCCGACCGGCGCGCTGGCCGATGCGATCAATGCCAAATACGGTTCCTACGACAAGTTCAAGGAAGAATTCGCGAAGGTCGCGGCCGGCACGTTCGGCTCGGGCTGGACCTGGCTCGTGAAGAAGACCGACGGCACGGTGGATATCGTGTCGACGAGCAATGCCGCCACGCCGCTCACGACGGACGCGAAGCCGCTCGTGACCATCGACGTGTGGGAACATGCTTACTACATCGATTATCGCAATGCGCGTCCGAAGTTCATCGAAGCTTACTGGAATATCGTGAACTGGGATTTTGCGTCGAAGAATTTCGGTGCGTAATCACGCGTGAAAATCGAAAGCGGCACTCCGAAGTGAATTCCGAAGACCGCGATCAAAAAGAAAGCCCTTGCGAGAGGGCTTTCTTCGTTTTTAAGTACGGCGCGAATCCTTTTGGGGAACGTCGAAGTCTGACCTAGTCTAACGGGATTCTGGTCGCCGAACCGGCTTCCGATTTCCATGTTGGCCCTGCCAACACAGACGCGAGCTGAACAATGACGACACGCTATCACCAACTGGATTCACTGCGCGGCATTGCCGCTTTGACGGTCGTGTTCAGTCACTATTCGCAGATCACGCTGACGCAATGGCTGCAGCATGTCCCATGGCGCGTAGTCGCGGAAGGGCACTCCGCCGTGATCCTGTTCTTCGCGCTGAGTGGTTTTGCCTTGGCCATGCAGATTACCGGTGACAGCAAACCCGGCTTTGCCGAGTTCGTCGTCAAGCGTGTCTGCCGTATTTACATCCCGTATCTGATCGCGGTTCTGGCTGCGTACACGGCATATTGCATGCTTTATCGGTCGGATCTGTCCTGGACCGGCGAATGGGTTAATAAGGCCTGGCACGCGGGCATCGATCGGCATGACCTGCTTAATCACATCTACTTTTTGATTCCATTCAGCAACAGTACGCTGGATCCGGTGCTTTGGTCGCTGGTCTACGAGATGCGTATCTCGCTGATCTTCCCGATTCTCATCGCCGTCGTTTTTGCCATGCCCGCGTGGTTCTCCGTGGCACTAAGCGTCTGTTTATCGCTCGCAGCGTTTGGCTATTACCATCATGCGCAACGGACACTCATGGACGCGAGCATTCAGGGCGAATGGATGCCGACGATCCATTACATTTCGATGTTTGTCCTCGGTGCGCTGATTGCGCGATATCGCGAAGCGATCGCATCCAGGCTCGGCGCCTGTTCCGCGCGATCGCTTTTCGGCGTATTGGTGCTTTGTCTCGCGCTCTACGGTCTGGTGGGCTCGATCACTCGCCATTTTGTTTCCGACGATGTGCTGCGCGGTTTCGCGGACGACTGGGTCATCCTTCCGGCCGTAACGGGCATTCTGGTTCTGGCGATTTCGCTCAAGCCATTTGCGGCGATTCTGACTGCGCGACCATTGATCTTTCTCGGCCAGATTTCCTTCAGCCTCTATCTCCTGCACTGCATCGTTCTGCTGGGCGTCCTGCATTATTTCGGTGACGCGTATCAAGGCATGTCGCTGATCATTGCCGCCGCGCTGATTTTTCCGGTCAGTATCGCGGGGTATTACGCGATCGAAAAACCTTCGATTCGATTAGGCCGGTATCTGACGCGGGGAAAGCAGCGCAATAGGGCGGCACTCGGCGCAAGACCGTAAGCCGTCGCTGCCCGGATTGGGCGGCGAGCCTAAAATACCGGCTTGCCGCACCGTTCCGAATCCCGTCATGAAACGTTTTGCAGGCCTATGCCTCGCGGCCTGGTCCGCTGCCGCGCTGCTGTATTTCGGCCGCCATTCCGCCGCGCTCATCGTGCTGTCCGGCGTGCTCGCGCTCGCAGGCTTCGATCTGCTTCGCCCGGAGTCCGAGAACCGCTCGTAGGTTCAACGCTGCTTGGCGCCTTCCCAGTTGATATCGACGCACAGCACTTGCAAGCCATAAGGCGTCTGCGCGGCGATCGACGCCGTCACGCAAAGGTGCGCTTCGTTGATCGACAGATACGGCGCCGTCAGATGCACACGCCCCGGCGCGCGCAGCGCCTCGATGAAATACGGCCGGCGCTCCCAGCTCGCGCCCTCCGAATGCAGCAGCGGGCTGAAGCGCTTCGCGCGCTGCGACGTGCGCACGACCGGCACCACGTTGTCCCCGATCTGCCGCCCCGCCTGATCCAGCAGAAAGCAGCGCGCGGTATCGGCGAGTTGCAGCAACTCGCTCGTCGCCACGACGAGCGTCTCGCCTTCCATCAGCTTGACCGATGCGCGCTCGAGGCCGTTCACGTACGGCTCGAGCCGCGTGAATTGCGCGCGCTCGCGCCCTGCAACTCGTTCGCGCGAGGCCGCCGACAGCGCATCCATCACGCCCGCCGCGACTTCGCTGTGCACCGCTTCGACGCTCGGCTGAGCGAAGTACGCGCCTTGTACGAAGTCGACGTTGCATTCCAGCGCAATCAGCGCGTCGCGCTCGGTCGCGAGCCCGCCCATCAGGACGAGCTGACCGGATTCGTGGAGCAGCGACACGAGACGCGGCAGCACGCGCTCGATATGCGAATGCTCGGTCGCCTGCTGGAGGATGCAGCGGTCCAGCGTCACGATGTCGGGCCGCAGATGCCACACGCGATCGATATTCGAATGCTTCACGCCGAAGCCGTCCAGCGCGATCAGAAAGCCCGACTTGCGCAAGGAATCGATGATTTCGGCAAAACGCGTGGTCTCGCCACCGGCCTGCTCTGGCACTTCGAGCACGACCCGCTGCGGCGACAGGCCGATGTCCTTCAGCGATGCGAGCAGCGCGTCGCCGTAGCTCGTATCCATCAGCGCGGCGGGATGCAGGCTCAGGAAGAGCCATTCGTCGTGGCTGTCGAACGCGTTGAAGTTGCCTAAATGCAGCGATTCCGCGAGCCGGCCGAGTTCGAGCAGATCGCCACGGCGAGCGGCCTGCGTGAAGACTTCGTGAGACGGAACATGGCGATGTGCGTCGTCGCGGGCGCGCAACGAAGCGTGGTAGCCGATCGCGCGCCGGTGCGACACGGAAAACACGGGCTGAAACACGCTGAAAACGGTGTACTCGCCGTACAGCACGGTGCGACGCGAACCATCGTCGCCGGCAACGGGGCGCGGCGGCTGGAAGCGGGGAGGGTCGAGATCAACCATGCTCATGGTGTCGGGCGAAAGGCAGTGTCTTTATCGAGATAGTTTACCGGATCGGCGCCCGATCGTTCGAGCAAAAAGCGTGCAAATTCAATATCCAAGCGGGCCTCGGCGGTGTTCCGGGCTTCGGATGCGCCTATTCGTGTGCGGATTGGACGCCGTGTGCCGCAGACCCGGGAGCGCGCGCCGCGCGATCGTGCGCGCGAGCACCGGCACGGTGCGCGACCGGGCGGCCGCGCCTTTGTCGGGTCAGTTCGACTCGGACGGATCGGGTTTTCTGCGCGCCGCGCGCACTTCGGGCGCGAGCTGGCCGAAGATCCACGCCGTCGCCGCGGTGATGATGCCGACGCACAGGAAGGTCGCGTGGAACGCGGGCAACGAGTTCGTCTCCGTGACGTGCGGCAGGAGTCCCGTGAAGGTCGACAGGATCGCGCCCGCCACGGTCACGCCGAGGCTCATCGACAGCATCTGCACCAGCGAGAACAGGCTGTTGCCGCTGCTCGCGCCGCCGGTGCCGAGGTCCTTGAGCGTGAGCGTGTTCATCGCGGTGAACTGCATCGAATTGACGGCGCCGAAGATCGCGAGTTGCACGAGCCGCAGCCAGAGCGGCTGATGCGCGCTCGCGAGGCCGAAGCTCGCCATCATCAGCCCGACGAGCACCGTGTTCACGACCAGCACGCGCCGATAGCCGTGCTTTTCGATGAGACGCGTGACGACGCGCTTGGACGCCATGCCCGCGGCAGCGACGGGCAGCATCATCATGCCGGCCTGAAACGCCGTGTAGCCGAGACTCACTTGCAGCAGCAGCGGAATCAGATAAGGCATCGCGCCGCTGCCGATGCGCGCGAAGAGATTGCCGAGCAAGCCGACGCTGAACGTGTGGATCTTGAAGAGATCGAGCGAGAAGATCGGCTGGGCGACGCGCGTCGCGTGCAGGCCGTAGGCGACGAAGCAGCCGAAGGACAGCACGAGCAGCACGATCACGATTGCGTGCGCGAGGCCGAGATCGGCGAGGCCGTCGAGCGAGATCGTGAGCGCGACCATGCCGATCGCGAGCAGCAGATAGCCGGCGAGATCGAAGCGTGCGGTCGCCGGATTGCGGCTGTCGGGCATGTACAGATTCGTCGCGATGCAGCCGATCACGCCGACCGGCACGTTGATCAGAAAGATCCAGTGCCACGATGCAATCTGCACGAGCCAGCCGCCGAGCGTCGGGCCGATGAGCGGGCCGATCAGCCCCGGAATCGCGACGAACGCGAGCGCCGAGAGATAACGCTCGGCCGGAAACACGCGCAGCACGGCGAGGCGTCCGACCGGCAGCAGCATCGCGCCGCCGACGCCTTGCACGACGCGATACGCGACGAGCGCCGACAGCGATTGCGCGTTTGCGCAGAGCAGCGAGCCGATCGTGAACACGAGAATCGCGCTGAAGAACACGCGCTTCGTGCCGAGTTTGTCGGCGAGCCAGCCGGACACGGGGATCATCATCGCCATCGTGAGCGAGTAGGCGATGACGACGCCCTGCATGCGCAGCGGCGCTTCGCCCAAGCTTCGGGCCATCGCGGGGAGCGCGGTGTTGACGATCGTCGAATCGAGCGTCTGCATGAAGAAGCCCGTGGCGACCAGCCACAGCATGATGGATAGCGATCGGTCGGACGGCTGGGCTGTGGCGGTATCGGTCATGGGGCGGGACTTACTTTCGCAGCTCGGCGACGAAGTCGTAGTAGTCGTTGCGGCAGTAGGTATCGGTGAGTTCGATCGCGCGCTGATCGGCCGTATAGCCGACGCGCGTGATGAGCAGGAGCGCGTCGTGTGGCGCGATGCCCATCTGCTGCGCGATTTCTTCGCTCGCGTTCACGGCGCGAAAGTGCTGAAGCGCGCGGACGATGGAAAGCCCGCGCGCATCGAGATAGCTGTAGAGCGAATCACCGATGGTCTGCGGGTCTGGAATGCACGACGCGGGAAAGGTCGAATTCTCGACGGCCATGACGATGTCATCGGCGAGACGCAGACGTTTCAGGCGCGTGACCGTCGCGGCGGGCGACAGACCGAGCTGGATGACCTCTTCGCGATTGGCCGGCTCGATGGTGCGCGAGAGCCACTTGGAGCTGGGCTTGAAGCCGCGACGCCTGAGCATCTCGGAGAAGCTCGACAGGCGCGAGAGCGGATCTTCGTAACGCGGCGTGATGAAGCTGCCCGCGCCTTGCTCGCGGCGGATCAGGCCTTGCTCGACGAGCAGCGCGATCGCCTTTCTCGACGTGATGCGCGAGACGCCGAGCGCGTCCGACAGCACGCGCTCGGAGGGTAGCGCTTCGCCTGCGTTCCAGCGATTGTCGTGGATCGCGTTGGCGAGCTTGCGGGCGAGTTGAAGGTAGAGCGGTGTGTCGCTGTCCGGGTCCGGGCGCAAGTCGCGCCAACGGTCTTCCGAGGTCGGGTTCATAAAGCGGACGCTAATGGGCCAAGCGGGGATTTTAAGACAAACGGTGTCGTCTATTGGCCTGGTGGGGTGGGGTTGGGTGTTTTTTGTTTGCCTTTGGACTTTTTGTCGGAGCTTGTGTTTTTTGCCGGATCCCGATTTCGCGTCGGTCTATTGGCAACGCCAATAGACCACCGCGAAAACAAGCTTCACGCAAAAAAACCCGTCGCAATCGCAACAACAGCCTCAAGCCGTAGCCGCCCCACCCACCCCGCGTCCCGCGCGCATGTAAAGCGCCACCGACAACGCCACCGCCGCGGCCGCTGCCAGCGCGGCGAACAGAAACACCGACCCGTAGCCCAGCTCACCCGCCACATACCCCGCGAGCGGCCCGGTCAGCCCGAGCGACAAATCGAGAAACACCGAATACGCCGAAAGCGCCGCGCCACGGCTGGCCGGCGGCACGAGCCCGACCGCCTCGACGCCCAGCGCCGGAAACACCAGCGCGAAGCCGAAGCCGGTCAGCGCCGCGCCCGCGAGCGCAAACGTGGGCTCGGCCGCGAGCCACAGCATCAGCAAGCCCGCGCATTCGAAAGCGAACGACACGATCGCCACGCGGAAGCCGCCGTATGCCTTGATCGTGTTGGCGAAGAGCAGCCGGGCGCCGATGAACATCGTGCCGAACACGGTGAGCGAAAGCGCCGCATTCGGCCAGTTGTGCGCGGCGTAATAGAGCGTGATGAACGTCGCGATGGACCCAAATCCCGCCGATCCGAGCGCGAGGCCCAAACCATGCGGCAGCACGCGGAAGAACACGCTGCGATACGACATGCGCTCGCCATGCACGATGGGCACGCTCGCCATGCGCGTCGCAAGCCAGTAACCGAAGCCGCCCAGCGCGATCACGATCAGCCCGAGCGACGCGAACCCCAGCGAATGATCGATCGCGACGCCGAGCGGCGCGCCGATCGCGAGCGCGCCGTATGTCGCGATGCCGTTCCACGAGATCACCTTCGCGTTGTTGGTCACGCCGACGCGCCCGATACCCCACGTGATCGACCCCGTGCCGACCCAGCTCTCGCCGAAACCGAGCACCAGCCGGGCGATCACCAGCAGCGCGAGACTCACCGCGTGCCATTGCGCGGCGAGCGCCGAACCGAGCAGCAGCACGCCGCTCGCCGCGCACGCCGCCAGACCGTAGAGAACGGTTTTCTTCGGGCCGAGCGTATCGGCGGTGCGGCCCGCGAGCGGTCGCGACATGAGCGTCGCGAAATACTGAACGCTGATCGCCGCGCCCGCCATCACCGAGCCGTAGCCCAGATCCGTATGCACGAAACCCGGCAGCACCGCGAGCGGAATGCCGATCGTCAAGTAGCAGAGGAACGTGTACAGCACGACGGGCAGAATCCGCAGCGTGACTGCGAAATCGCCTTGCGACTGGGTGCGGGACTCGGTGGACATAGGGAAATTGCGGGGTTGAATTCGGCGCGAAGACGTGATTCTCCCATATGTTGCGGCGCAACGTCGCGCTGGTTTTGTAACCAGATGGGACAAATGCCCTGTCGGGACGATCGGCCGGCAGCGCCGGAAGCCTTGCTGGATAAGCCTTAGAACACATATCGGACGAAGAATATGTCGTTCATGCAATGCCGCCTATGGGTTGTGGATTTTGGCAGTGATAGCTTTCCAATCATCGAAGCGACAGGATTAGTCCGATAAGTCCCACGAAGTCGCGAATGCCACCGGCTGCGCATCCCGCGCAACCAGCAGAAAAGCATCGAAGAGCCCCGAGACATCCATGACCCAGCCGATCCGCTTCTATCACCGCAACGCGATCCAGGAAGTGAGCGGCGCGTCGACGACGCGCACCGTCCTGCAATACCTGCGCGAAGACGCGCGCTGCACCGGCACCAAGGAAGGCTGCGCGGAAGGCGACTGCGGCGCGTGCACGGTCGTCATCGGCGAGCCGGACGGCGCGGGCGGCGTCGCGTTCAAGGCCGTGAACGCGTGCGTGCAGTTCCTGCCGACGCTCGACGGCCGCGCGCTTTTCACCGTCGAGGACCTGCGCCAGCCGGACGGCACGCTGCATCCGGTGCAGCAGGCGCTCGTCGATTGCCACGGCTCGCAGTGCGGCTTCTGCACGCCGGGTTTTGCGATGTCGATGTTCGCGCTCTACGAAAAGCACGGCCATGCGACGACCGGTTGCGCGGGAACGTGCGAAAAGACGAAGCCCTCGCGCCAGGAAATCAGCGACGCGCTGACGGGCAATCTTTGCCGCTGCACGGGCTACCGGCCGATCATCGAAGCCGCCGAGCAAATGTTCGATCGCGCGCCGCTCGCGCCCGTCAACGTGCCGGCGCTCGCGCGCACGCTCGAAAGCCTGAAGCGCGAGGACACGTTCCACTACGAGCACGCCGGCCGCCAGTTCGACGCGCCGCGCACCACCGAGGCGCTCGCGGCAATCAAGGACAAGAATCCCAATGTGCGGATTCTCGCGGGCAGCACGGACATCGGCTTGTGGGTGACGAAGCAATTGCGCGATCTGGGCGACATCGTCTATGTCGGGCAGATCGAATCGTTCAAGCATGTCGAGACGACGGACGAATGGATCGAAATCGGCGCGGGCGTCTCGGTCGAGCGCGCGTATGACGAACTCGTGAAGATCTATCCCGAACTCGAAGAGACGCGTTTGCGCTTCGCGTCGCTGCCGATCCGCAATGCCGGCACGCTCGGCGGCAATGTCGCGAACGGCTCGCCGATCGGCGATTCGATGCCCGGCCTCATCGCGTTGAATGCGCGCGTCGTGCTGCAGAGCGTCGAAGGCACGCGCGAAATGCCGCTCGAAGACCTCTACATCGCGTATCAGAAGAAGGACATGCGCGAGAACGAATTCGTCGCCGCGGTCCGCGTGCCGACGCGCGCGGGCAAGCGTGCGAAGCTCCAGTTCCGCGCGTACAAGCTGTCGAAGCGTTTCGACTCCGACATTTCCGCGGTGTATGCCGCATTCAGCTTCATCGCCGATGGCGAGACGATCCGCGAGCCGCGCCTCGCCTACGGCGGCATGGCCGCGACGCCGAAGCGCGCCGCCCACGCCGAAGCCATTCTCACCGACACGCAGTGGCACGAGGCCACCGCGCAGGCCGCGATGATCGCGCTCTCCAAGGATTACCAGCCGCTCACCGACATGCGCGCGAGCAGCGACTATCGCCTCGACACGGCGAAGAGCCTGCTGTATCGCTTCTGGCTGGAGACGCGTCCGCACGATCCGCTGGACAAGTCGAAACTGGATGTGCGTGCAATCGAATTGGTCGAAGCGAAGTAAGGAGAAAAGAACATGAATCAGCAAGCCGAAGCTTTTCTCGCCGACGCTCAGTCGCTCGCGAACGAAATCGACGCTTTCAAGCAGGTCCACGTGTCGCGTCCGCATGAGTCGGCGCATCTGCATGTGAGCGGGCGCGCGAGCTACACCGACGACATTCCGATCGTCGCGGGCACGCTGCACGCTGCGCTCGGCACGAGCCCGAAGGCGCACGCGAAGATCGTGTCGATGAACTTCGACGCCGTGCGCGCGACGCCGGGCGTGGTCGCCGTGTTCACCGCCGACGACATTCCCGGCGTGAACGACTGCGGCCCGATCATCCACGACGATCCGGTGCTCGCGCAGGGCATCGTGCAGTTCATCGGCCAGCCGATGTTCATCGTCGTCGCGACCTCGCACGATACGGCGCGGCTCGCCGCCCGTCGCGCGACGATCGAATTCGAGGATCTCGTGCCGATTCTGACGCCGGAAGACGCGCGCAAGGCCGAATCGTACGTGCTCAATCCGCTCAAGCTGTCGCGCGGCGACGCGCAGGCGCGCATGGCGAAGGCCTCGCATCACGAGCGCGGCGCGATGAAGCTGGGCGGCCAGGAACAGTTCTATCTCGAAGGCCAGATCGCCTACGCCGTGCCGAAGGACGACGACGGCATGCACGTCTACTGCTCGACGCAGCATCCGACGGAAATGCAGCATCTCGTCGCGCACGTGCTGAACGTGCATTCGCATAACGTGCTGGTCGAGTGCCGTCGCATGGGCGGCGGATTCGGCGGCAAGGAGTCGCAGTCGGGCATTTTCGCGTGCTGCGCGGCGCTCGCCGCGTGGAAGCTGCTGTGCCCGGTGAAGCTGCGTCCGGACCGCGACGACGACATGATGATCACCGGCAAGCGCCACGATTTCGTGTACGACTTCGAAGTCGGCTACGACGACGACGGCAAGATCGAAGGCGTTTCCGTCGACATGACGTCGCGCTGCGGCTTCTCGGCCGACTTGTCCGGTCCTGTGATGACGCGCGCCGTCTGCCACTTCGACAACGCGTACTGGCTGTCGGACGTGAAGATCGAAGGCTATTGCGGCAAGACCAACACGCAGTCGAACACCGCGTTCCGCGGCTTCGGCGGGCCGCAGGGCGCGTTCGCGATCGAATACATCATGGACAACGTCGCGCGCTCGGTCGGAAAAGACTCGCTCGACGTGCGCCGCGCGAATCTCTACGGCAAGACGGAAAACAACAAGACGCCGTATGGCCAGACGGTCGAAGACAACGTCATTCATGAGCTGATCGCCGAGCTCGAGGAGACGAGCGAATATCGTCGCCGTCGCGCGGCCATCAACGAATTCAACGCGAACAACGAAGTCCTGAAGAAGGGCCTCGCGCTGACGCCGGTGAAGTTCGGCATCGCGTTCAACGTGACGCACTTCAACCAGGCGGGCGCGCTGGTCCACATCTATACCGATGGCTCGATGCTCGTGAATCACGGCGGCACCGAGATGGGCCAGGGCTTGAACACGAAGGTCGCGCAAGTCGTCGCGCATGAGCTCGGCGTGAACTTCGAGCGCGTGCGCGTCACGGCGACCGATACGAGCAAGGTCGCGAATACGTCGGCGACGGCGGCATCGACCGGTACCGATCTGAACGGCAAGGCCGCGCAGGACGCCGCGCGCCAGTTGCGCGAACGTCTCGCGAAGTTCGCGGCGGAGAAGTTCGGCGGCGGCACCGTGACGCCGGCGCAAGTGCGCTTCGCGAGCGATCGCGTGATCGTCGGCGACGATGCGATCCCGTTCGGCGAAGTCGTGCAGAAGGCTTATCTCGCGCGCGTGCAGTTGTGGTCCGACGGCTTCTACGCGACGCCCAAGCTCTACTGGGATCAGGCGACGATGCAGGGCCGCCCGTTCTACTACTACTCGTACGGCGCGGCCGTGTCGGAAGTGGTGATCGACACGCTCACCGGCGAGATGCGCGTGCTGCGCGCGGATGCGCTGCACGACGTGGGCGCATCGCTGAATCCGGCGCTCGACAAGGGCCAGGTGGAAGGCGCTTTCGTGCAGGGCATGGGCTGGCTGACGACCGAAGAACTGTGGTGGAACGACAAGGGCAAGCTGATGACGCACGCGCCGTCCACCTACAAGATTCCGACGACGAACGACATGCCCCCCTATTTTCGCGTGGACCTCTTCAAGAACCGCAACGTGGAGGACAGCATCCATCGCTCGAAGGCGGTCGGCGAGCCGCCGTTGCTATTGCCGTTCTCGGTATTCTTCGCGATCCGCGATGCGGTGTCAGCGGTGGGCGATCACAAGGTCAATCCGCCGCTGAACGCGCCCGCGACGGCAGAAGAGATCCTGAAGGCGGTGAATGCCGTGCGGAGCGCGCGGTCATGATGCACGTCGTCCTGTTCGGCGCGGGCCACGTCGGTCACGCGCTCGTGAAGGTGCTCGGCACGCTGCCGTGCGTCGTGCAATGGGTCGACGCGCGCGACGAACTCTTCCCCGACGAAGTGCCGGCCAACGTGCAGGTCGAAGCGACCGATCTGCCCGACGCGATCGTCGACGAAGCGCCGGCGGGCGCGTATTTCATCGTGATGACGCACGATCATTCGCTCGACTTCTCGCTCACGCAACGCATCATGCGGCGCGACGACTTCGCCTACTTCGGACTGATCGGCTCGAAGACCAAGCGCGTGAAATTCGAGCGGCGGTTGGTGGAGCGAGGTGTGCCGGCGGACCGGCTGCCGGAGATCACGTGTCCGATCGGCGTGGAAGGTATCGTCGACAAGGCGCCGTGGTCGATCGGGCTGGCGGTCGCGGCGCAGTTGCTGCGGGTACGCGAGATGACGACGCGGCTGGGGGTGTCGACGTTCAAGGCGGCGCATCTCGCCGCCTGAGCAACGACGCTTCAGGTGAGGCCGTTGGTTTGCCTGAAGCGTCCCGGCGCCACCCCGTAAAGCTCCTTGAACCGCTTCGAGAACGCCGCCTCCGACTGATACCCCACGTCCGCCGCGACATCCGCGATGCTCTTCTTCGTGTGCGTGAGCATCGTGCTCGCGAGCTGCATGCGCACGTGGCTCAGCAACGCCAGCGGCGAGCTGTCCGAATGCGCCGAGAATGCGCGCATGAACGTGGCGCGCGACATCGCCGCTTCCTTCGCCAGCATCTCCAGGGTCCACGGTTCTGCGGGGCGCTCCAGCATCGCGATGATCGATGCGCCCAGCCGCCGATTCGCCAGCAGACCCAGCACGCCAGCCCAGGACGGCTGCCCGTCGAGCCATGCGCGCAGCACCATCGTGAAGAGCGCGGTCGAAAGCGCAGTGACGATCGACGGCGCGCCCAGTTGCGCATCTTCCGCCTCGCGGCGCATCGTCTGGACGAGCGGCGCGAGATAGGGCGCCGACGCGTTCGTGAACGACACGTGCACGACATCCGGCAGCACGTCGATCAGAAGCGCGCGGGGCGAATAGAGAAAGCGGCCGCACAGCAAGTCCACGCCCGGTCGCTCTCCGCTGCAATTGCTTTCCACCGTGACCGCGCCGTTGTGGCGCGTTTCCATCTCCGTCTTCTTCGCCCCTGCTTCACGGGCCTGAATGCTCAGCACGTGCGCGTCGCCACGGGGCAGGAAGAAAATATCGCCAGCGCGCAACTCCAGCGGCGCATGACTCTTGCGAACTACCGTGCATGCGCCATCGAGCACCACGTGGTACACCGCTTCGCCGGCGGGCGCGGGCGCATGATCGAGTTCCAGCGGGCCGCTCAGCAGGCAGCGCAGATCTAGCGCGCCGGAAAGGCTCGCAAGCTGGATCAGTTTGTCGAGAGCATCCATGAACGGGCGGGAAGAGGGTGTCGTTCCGGATAGTACCGAAGTCCCGCCGTGCCTGCCTTACTTCGCGACCGCGTCCGGCTCGGTGGTTTCGACGCCCAGCGAAGCCGCGACGGGCTTCTTGCGCGTGAGCGAATCGGAGACGCTCGAAATCAGCGCGCGCAGCCAGGCGACGTCCGTCGGCTGATCGGGCTGCGGCACCGAAAGCTGATAGCACTTGATGCGCGGAAACGGTACCGGCGAGTCGAGCACGGCGAGCGGCAGCATCGCGGCATAGTGCTGCGCGAACCGGCGCGGCGCGGTGAAGATGAGGTCCGACTGCAGCAGCACCTGCGGCACGAGGCCGAAGTACGGAATAGTGGTGACGATGCGCCGCTCGATGCCCGCGCGCGCCAGTCCGATGTCGATCGGATGACGCCTGCCGCCGCTGTATGGCGTCGGCGCGAGATGCGCGGCGAGCGCGTAGCGTTCCGCCGTCAGCGGCTCGCGCGCGAGCGGATGATTCGCGCGCATCAGGCAGACGAATACATCGGTGAACAGATCCTGGCGTTCGAAGCGCGGCTCGGGCTTCGTCCAGTTTGCGACCATCAGATCGATTTCGCCCTCATCGAGCATGCGCTCGTGATCGCGCGTCGGGTTCAGCGACTCGATCTCGAGGCGCGCGTTGGGCGCCGCGTCGCGAAAGGCGGCGACGAGCGTCGGCATGAAAAAATCGTTCAGGTAATCGGGAGCGGCGACGCGGAAGGTGCGGCGCGAACTCTCCGGGTCGAAATCGCCGTGCGGCGTCGCGACGAATTCCACTTCGCGCAACGCGCGCTGCGCCGGCGCGAGCAGCGACTCGCCGTACTCGGTCGGCACCATGCCCTGTTTGCCGCGCACGAGAATCGGGTCGTTCAGGATCTCGCGCAGGCGGCGCAGCGCGGTGCTGATCGCCGGCTGTGTCTGGTTCAGCCGCTGCGCGGTCTGCGTCACGCTGCGCTCCAGCAGCAGGGTGCGCAGCACGCGGATGAGCCAGATATCGAGTGAGTCGGCGGGATCGTTCATGGCCAGCAAAGCGGTTGAAATCAGGATGCGCGGGCGCGAACTCGCGAACCCTCGCCCGAAGTTACACGCTTTTTCACTTCTGACGCCATAGCGAGCGCGCTATGCACGGCATAGGCACACCGGCCAGCCCCGCCTCCGTCAGCCGAAATCGGCGTCCCGCGGCGCGATCGGCAACGCGCTGATGCGCTTCACTTCCGCGCCGTCGAGCCAGTTCGGCGAACGCGCGACGTAGAGCACCATCGGCAGCGTGTCCTCGCCCCAGAAGATCTGATCGTTGACGAGGAAGGTCGGCACGCCGAACACGCCCATCGACACGGCGCGGTCGTTGTTGTCGCGCAGTTTCGCCTTGATGTCCTCGTCTTCGATGCGCTCCACGCCCTCCGGCATCCCGACGTGCTCGCACAACGCGCGAAAGCCTTCCGGCGTAGCGGGATCGCGACCCTCGCGCCAGATGTAGCGGAAGATTTCCCGCACGCGGGCGATCTCGCCGTTCGCCAGCACCGCGAGACGCAGCGCCTTGCTCGGATCGAACGGATGCGCGGGCGGCATCCTGAACGGGATGCCGAGTTGTTCCGCGCGGAACAGCGCGTGGCGGTAGGTGAAGACGCGCTTGGAGGGAATCGTCGCGGCGTGCGGCTGGCCCCAGCGTTCGAGCAGCTTCATTAACTGGACGGGCACGAGTTCGAACGGCATGTCCGGCCACTTTTCGTGCTGTTCCAGCAGCAAGTACGAAAACGGCGAAATGAAGTCGAAGAAAAAGTACGGATGACCAGCGCTGGTCGAATGCGGGGCACTCATTTTCCCTTCTCCCTGAGATTCCGTGGCATCGTTCGCGCGAAAGCGCGCCTGAGCCTCATCTGTTCGTTTTTTGTCGTGACCTGCACATTGGATGCGACGCGCGTGGCATCGCATCCGTTCTTCCGCTTCTCAAATAGATATTACGTGCTGCCTTGTTCCGTGTCTGCCCGAGAAGCAAAGCCGGCCACATCCTGTCGCGTGACGTTGCGCGCATGGGCGTCGTCGCCCTGCGCGAAGGACGTGTGCGCGAGGCGCGCCCGCACGAAGCCGATGTGCTCGCGCAACACATAGAACTGGTCCGCGAACGCGAGCGGCATCTTCATGCGATTCACGGCCGTTTCGATCGCGTCGATGCGGTCGAGCAGGGCGTTGCGCTGCGCGCTGTCGGGACCGCTGATCGCTTCGCGCTCTATCGCAATGAGCGCGCCATACCAGCGATAGATGCGCGATTTCACGCGCCAGCGATACAGTCCCGGCACGAGCCGCAGGCCCGGAATCAGCACCACGATGAGCGGCACCAGCACGACGAGCACGCGATCCGCGAGACTCGCGAGCCAGAACGGCAGCGTGCGGTACAGAAAGCTCTTGCCCGATTTGTAATAGCGCTCGGCGTTGTCGCTGATGCGGAATTCGTGCACGAGCGGCGCGGGGAATTCGTTTGCCCGCTGCAGCAGATTCGCGCGCCCGTGCACTTCCCGCGCGGCCTCGATCAGCAGATCCGAGAGCGCTGGATGCAGGCTGTCGCGCGCGACCAGTTCCGCCGTCGGCGCGATCATGTGAACCGGGCGCGGCGGCAGGTTGCGGGCGAAATCGAACGCGCCCATCGGCAACTCGATTTCGGTCAGGTACGGAAAGCGGCGCGCGTAGGCATCGGCCTGGGTGAAATCCATGAAGCGGATGCCCGGCGTGCGCAACAGCTTCGCCATCGTCGGCGGCTGGGCCGAGTCGCCGGTCAGGAAGACCGCGTCGACCTGGCCGTCTTCCAGCGCTTTCGCGGCTTCGTCGCCGGCGAGCGGCAGCAGCGCCGTGTCGCCGCCCGGTTCGATACCGTTCGCCTTCAGGAGATTCAGCGCGAGCACGCGCGTGCCGCTGCCTTCCGCGCCGATCCCGAGCCGCTTGCCCTTCAACTCCGACAGGCGGCTGACCGCCGTCGCGCCGCGATAGAACACCGCGAGCGGCACGTAGGACACGCTGCCGAGCGATTCGAGATTGTCGTGCGTCGCGCCGGGCTTGGTCAGGCCGCCCTGCACGAAACCGACGTCGACGTTCGATTTCGGATCTTCGAGGCGCGTCAGGTTGTCGAGCGAGCCTTGCGTTTCCAGTACGTCGAGCGTTACGCGGTTGCGCGCGAGGATGGCCTTGTACTTCTGCGCGCTGGTCCAGAACGAACTGCCTTTCGGCCCGGCAGCGATGGTCAGCGTGCTCGGCGGCGCGGGCTGGATCAGCCGCACGGCGGCGTAGAGCGCGGCCGCGCATACGAGCAGGATCGGGCCGAAGGTGAGCGCGAGATCGCGCCAGGAGATCGCGACGAAGCGTGCGACGATCTTCGGCTGCGGCTTGCGTTTCGGCGGGAGGTCCGGATCGTGGCCCGGATTGCTGTGTGAAGGGTCGGTCATCTCGTAGGAAATCGTGAATCTTGCGCGCTCGATCGGCGCGTCAGGGTGGCCGGCATGGCGTCGATGGTACATGAGTTCGATTGGCGTCCGGACGGCGGCAAGCCACGCGCCTCGTGTGACATGCGTGTGTAGACATCGTCGGCGCGCTGTTGCTTGTGCGCGGCTTCGGGAAGGACCGCGTCGTTAAATGTTTTGCGCTAATGGCCGCGCTGGGCTAAATTGACGTTCGCCACCGCACGACAAGGCCCTCGCGCGCCGCGGCCCGAAATATGGGTTTGCGGATCGCGTCAAGCAGGCGCCATGCGGCAGGTCAATATTCGAGCCGACGGGCGTTGCCGCCCGACCAACCGGCCGTGGTTTGTTTCTTTCGCCAGTCTCTCGCAGCACCGTGAGCCGCGTCCGCCGGCTTGCCGCCGCCATTCCCGTGCCCGCCAGGGCGCCGGGCGCGCGCGGTCACGGGCAACCGCTCGATGTCGTAGTTCATCCGTCGGGATTGCGGTCCGGTTTTGCAGTGCAAAACGAGCGAAGTAGCAACTGTGCGAAGTCAACAAGCGAAACAAAAGGAGAAATCATGAAAGCAGTCGATCTGTTGAAGGCGCTGGGTGTGGTGGTGTGCGTGGCCGTGGCTTCGAGCGCCTATGCCCAATCGAGCGACGCGGCAGCCACGAGCACGGACTCGGCGGCGGCGGCCAAGGCTCAGAAGTCCGCGACCAAGAAGACCGACCGCAAGCTCGGCTACGACGTACGCCGCGCGTTGTCGAAGGCGCAGGGCTTCGATGTGTCGAACGTGTTCGTGCGCGCGCGCGGCGGTGCGGTAACGCTGACCGGCACGGTGCCGGAAGGCGGTCAGATCGCCCAGGCGGAAGAAGTGGCGAAGGGCGTGACGGGCGTGAAATCGGTCACCAACAAGCTCACGCTCGGCGTGCAGGGCGGCGGGCAATAACACGGGTTACGGGCAACGGGCGGCATCTCGCGGTGCCGCCGGCTTCGCTCGTCTCGCGGATGTTTTGAACGGGCTCCGGCGTTGTCGCCGGGGCCCGTTGTCGTTTGGCGCTTGTGTCGTTTGGCACTTTTGCTCCGGGGCACATGATTCGGCGGCGACGTTCGCTCGATAAGGCGCGATACTGACACTGTCGATCGCGCATCGCGTTCGCCCGTCGAACGAACGGATCGCACGCCTCGGGTTGCATCACTCAATCGGAACGGATGGCGGAGACTCACAATGAAAAGATTCGCGCGTTTCCCGAGCTTGCAGACTTGTCAGAACGTGCCGCGAACGGCCGCGCTCGGTGCGCTGGCCGTGCTTGCGGCAGCGATGCTCGGCGCATGCCACGGCGGGGATGACGACAATAGTGGCGGCCAGCCGAGCAACACCTTGCCGAGCTTCGTCTCCGGCTCGGTCAACACCCAGACCTATGACGGCGTCTCCGACGACCTGCTGACGGCCGGCCTCGGCAAGACGGGCCTCGCGTCCGCGACCGCGCCCACGATCGCCAAACCGGCCGCGCCGACGGCAGCCGAATTGCGCCGCCTCGCGATCTATTCGAACTATCGCGCGCTCGTCGACATGTCGGCGAACGGCGGCTACGGCCGTTTCTGGGGGCCGAATATCGATCTGAACGGCAACGACTCGCTCGGCGAAGGCAAGATCGCGGGCAAGGAATACATCGCCTTTGCCGACGACGGCAGCGGCACGCAGAACGTCAGCCTGCTCGTGCAGATTCCGACGAGCTTTAACCCGGATCAGCCGTGCATCGTCACGGCGACGTCGTCAGGATCGCGCGGCGTGTACGGCGCGATCTCGGCGGCGGGCGAGTGGGGCCTCAAACGCGGCTGCGCGGTCGCCTACACGGACAAGGGCAGCGGCAACGGCGCGCAGGAGATTTCGACCACGCTCGTCACGCTCATCGACGGCACGCTCGCGAGCACGAGCCTCGCCGGAACCAAGGCGATCTTCAAGGCGAACGTGAGCGCATCGGACCTGTCCTCGTTCAATTCGGCGTTCCCGAACCGCTACGCATACAAGCACGCGCATTCGCAGCAAAACCCGGAAAAGGACTGGGGCAAGAACACCTTGCAGGCAATCCAGTTCGCGTACTGGGCGCTCAACGACATGTTCGGGCCCGTCAGCGGATCGACACATCAGGTGCGCTACGCCAAGGGCAGCATCACGACGATCGCGGCATCGGTGAGCAACGGCGGCGGCGCGTCGCTCGCGGCGGCGGAACAGGATACCGACGGCTGGATCACGGCGGTCGTCGTCGGTGAGCCGCAGATCAACCTGAACCTGCCGTCCCAGGTATCCGTGCGGCAGGGCGGCGTGCCGGTCGGCTCGTTCGGCAGGCCGCTCGCGGACTACATGACGCTCGCCAACCTGCTGCAGCCGTGTGCGGCGCTCGCGCCCGCCGCGGCAGGCGCGCCCTATCTGACGGCGCTTCTGCCCGCCACCACCAACGCCATCCGTACGGCGCGCTGCGCGACGCTCGCCGCGAATGGCCTAGTCTCGGGCGGCAACACGGTCGCCCAGGCCACGGACGCGCTGAACCAGTTGCATCAAGCGGGTTACGAGACCGACTCCGACACGCTGCAGGCGCCGATGTGGGATTCGCAGGCGGTGCCGGCCGTCGCCGTCACGTATGGCGACGCGTACATGAAGGCGAGCGTGCTCGACAACCTCTGCAACTTCAGCTTCGGCACGACCAGTGCGGCGACCGGTGCGGCCGGCGTGACGCCGCTCGTCTCGCCGATGCCTGCCATCTTCGGCAACGGCAACGGCGTGCCGCCGACCAACGGCATCAATCTGGTCTACAACGCGGGGACGACGGGCGCGGCGGATCATCGCCTCGCGACGCCCGATGCCAGCTACGCGGGCGCCGCATGCCTGCGCTCACTGTGGACGAACGGCAATGCGACGATGGTGGGCAGCGTGAACGCGATCCGCGTGAACGCGAATCTGCGCGGCAAGCCCGCGATCATCGTGCAGGGCCGCGCGGACGCGCTCGTGCCGATCAACCATGCGTCGCGCCCGTATCTCGGCGCCAATCGCGTGGCGGAGGGCAGCAACAGCCAGCTCTCGCTCTACGAGATCACGAATGGTCAGCATTTCGATGCGTTCCTGAGTGTGGCCGGCTTCGATACGCGCTTCATCCCGATTCACTACTACAACATTCAGGCGCTCAATCTGATGTGGAATCACCTGAAGAACAACGCGCCGCTGCCGCCTTCGCAGGTGGTGCGCACGGTCGCGCGCGGCGGCACGGCGGGATCGGCGCCGGCGCTCACGACGTCGAATCTGCCGCCGATCGCGACGGATCCGGGCGCGAACGCGATCACCGTGGCAGGCGGCATCGTCAACGTGCCGAACTGACGAGGCGGGCGCTTATCGCGTTGCGGTGACGGGCGGCGTCGACGACGCTGCCGCCGCGGGTACTTCCGATGCGCCCGCCGCCACCGCATCCGATGCCTGGATCGCCGTGGCGGCGGCCGGCGCCTGCACGACGATCGGCGTCGGCGTGAGCTCGGGCGAGCTCACGATGAGCGACGGCGCGAGCGGCTTGCTCTTCACTTCGTCGGCCGCGACGGGCGCGCTGCGCGGCACCGTGCTCAGATAGTGGCCCATGAGAAAGAAAAAGCGGTCGTAGAACTTGCCCGCGGGCACGGTTTCGCTCGAAATCTTGACCATTGCGTCGCTGTTCGAGCGGATCGGCAGCGACAGCGAGCCGAGCACGCTCAGCCCGACGCTCGCCGACGTATCGCTTTTCTTGAGCGCATAGCCGTCCTGAACGGCGTTCACATACGCGATGCTCTGATCGGTCGCGTTTTCGCCGGGCGTGCACACGACGTGGAACGACACGACGACGTGCGTCTCCGCGTTCGGCTGAAAATTCTTGGTCGCGTCGACCGTGTCGGGCTGACCCATCGTCGTGAGGAAGCCTTGCGACAGCAGCGCGCGGCGTGCGGCCTCGCAGGTTTCGTTGACCGTGGCGTCGAAATTGTGTGCAAACGGGCTCGCGCCGGTGTTGAAAAGTTCCTGCTGATAGCTCGGTGTGACGGCGGTGCGGCCGCCGCAGGCGGCGAGGGCGATCAGTGCGAGGGAAGCGAAAAAGAGGCGCGGCGACGGCATGTACATGAGGCGGCGAATCCAAAATTTGTGTCAACGACAGAGACAAATTGTAGTTCCGACAGACCTGCCGATGAAAAAGCCCTGTCTGAAAATATCGTCGAATCCGTGGTTTACGGGGTGATGACAGGTGCGCAAGGCGTCCGAATGCCGATCCAGGGAACGCTGCGCGTGGCGGGGTGTCTCTTCACTGCTCCGCCGTTGAATCGCAGTCCATGCGTCGCGAATCGACATTAATCTTTTCAATCGGAATCGCAAAGATCATTGGTCAGGGCCTGTCTGCCTGCGCCTGCGCCTTGCTCTACGGGATTCCCCGCTCACGCTCCTCCTTGAAATTGTCAAACTCGGTCCATATAATTGGCACTCACTGCACGAGAGTGCTAACAAGATTGCCGTCCGGCGAGAATGTTCTCAATGGACGGGTTTTCCCGCGTTTTCAGTCTCAATCAAGAGAGGAGTGTGTATGAACCTTCGTCCTTTGCACGATCGCGTCATCGTCAAGCGTCTGGACCAGGAAACCAAGACCGCATCGGGCATCGTGATTCCGGAAGCCGCGGCAGAAAAGCCGGATCAAGGCGAAGTCCTGGCCATCGGCCCGGGCAAGCGCGATGACAAGGGCGCGCAAATCGCCCTCGACGTGAAGGTCGGCGACCGCGTCCTGTTCGGCAAGTACGCTGGCCAGACCGTCAAGGTCGACGGGCAGGAACTGCTCGTCATGCGCGAAGAAGACATCATGGCCGTTCTGGTCAAGTAAGCATCCTTCCTGCACGTCCGGCTTCGCTATCGGGCCGCAGCCCCGTCGGGCGCACTGAGCGAAGCCAGCAAACCGAATCGAATCAAGGAGTTTGGATATGGCAGCTAAAGAAGTCACTTTTGGCGATTCCGCACGCGCCAAGATGGTCGAAGGCGTGAACATCCTGGCCAACGCGGTCAAGGTCACGCTGGGTCCGAAGGGCCGCAACGTCGTGCTCGAGCGCTCTTTCGGCGGCCCGACGGTCACCAAGGACGGTGTCTCGGTCGCGAAGGAAATCGAACTGAAGGACAAGCTCCAGAACATGGGCGCGCAAATGGTCAAGGAAGTCGCTTCCAAGACCAGCGACAACGCAGGTGACGGCACGACGACCGCTACCGTGCTCGCGCAATCCATCGTTCGCGAAGGCATGAAGTACGTCGCATCGGGCATGAACCCGATGGACCTGAAGCGCGGCATCGACAAGGCCGTTGCAGCAGCAATCGAAGAACTGCGCAAGATCAGCAAGCCCTGCACGACGAACAAGGAAATCGCGCAAGTCGGCTCGATCTCGGCAAACAGCGACACGTCGATCGGCGAGCGCATCGCTGAAGCGATGGACAAGGTCGGCAAGGAAGGCGTCATCACCGTCGAAGACGGCAAGTCACTGCAAGACGAACTCGACGTCGTCGAAGGCATGCAGTTCGACCGCGGCTACCTGTCGCCGTACTTCATCAACAATCCGGACAAGCAAGTCGCCGTGCTCGAGAACCCGTTCGTGCTGCTGCACGACAAGAAGGTCTCGAACATCCGTGACCTTCTCCCGGTTCTGGAACAAGTCGCGAAGGCTGGCCGTCCGCTGCTGATCATCGCGGAAGACGTCGAAGGCGAAGCGCTGGCTACGCTGGTCGTCAACAACATCCGCGGCATTCTGAAGACGGTTGCCGTGAAGGCTCCGGGCTTCGGCGATCGTCGCAAGGCCATGCTGGAAGACATCGCGATCCTGACCGGCGGTCAAGTGGTCGCGGAAGAAACCGGCCTGACGCTCGAGAAGGCGACGCTGGCTGAACTGGGCCAGGCGAAGCGCATCGAAGTGGGCAAGGAAAACACGACGATCATCGACGGCGCTGGCGAAGCCGTGAACATCGAAGCGCGCGTGAAGCAAGTGCGCAAGCAGATCGAAGAAGCGACGTCGGACTACGACCGTGAAAAGCTGCAAGAGCGCGTGGCCAAGCTGGCCGGCGGCGTTGCGGTGATCAAGGTCGGCGCTGCGACCGAAGTCGAAATGAAGGAAAAGAAGGCACGTGTCGAAGACGCGCTGCACGCTACGCGTGCTGCCGTGGAAGAAGGCATCGTGGCTGGCGGCGGCGTCGCGCTGATCCGCGCACGCAAGGCGGTCGACGGTCTGAAGGGCGCGAATGCCGATCAGGACGCAGGCATCAAGATCGTTCTGCGCGCAATGGAAGAGCCGCTGCGCCAGATCGTCACGAACGGCGGCGAAGAAGCTTCCGTCGTCGTGGCGGCCGTTGCTCAAGGTTCGGGCAACTACGGCTACAACGCAGCGACCGGCGAGTACGGTGACCTGGTGGAAGCCGGCGTTGTCGATCCGACGAAGGTCACGCGCACCGCGCTGCAAAACGCGGCATCGGTGGCAGGCCTGCTGCTGACGACCGACGCAGCCGTCGCCGAACTGCCGAAGGAAGACGCTCCGATGCCTGGCGGCATGCCCGGCGGCATGGGCGGTATGGGCATGGACATGTAATTCGGCTTCGGCCGGTACATCGATGCGAGCTTCGAAAGAAGCTCGCATCATGCCAAAGAAAAAACCCGCAGCGATGCGGGTTTTTTTTCGTCCGGCGGTTCCGCGGAACGGCGGCGTCACTTGTTCATCTCCTCGCGCAACTTCTGCGCGGCGGCCTTGTAGTCGTAAGTCGGATAGAACTCCGTGCGATATCCGCCCCACGCGGTGCTCTCGATCGCCCGGTTCACTTCTCGCAACCGGTCGGCGGGCACCCGCAGCGTCACCACCTGACCGATGCCCATCATCACGTACCAGGAGACCACTTCGACGCCCGGCGGCGGAAACTGCTTGAAGTAGCCTTGCTCTTTCAACTGCTGGTTGATCTGCGGGAGCGTCTTCGATTCGTCGTGCTTGAGGAAGATCGTCAGCAGGAACGTGCCATCGCCCGCGGGCGTCGCACCCGGCGGCGCGTTCTGAGCATGAGCGGGCAGCGCGAAGTTGAACAGCGAGGCGACCAGTGTGGCTCCAAGCAAACGGGCGAGTCGTGCTGCCGGCTTGTGCATCGGGGGAATCCTCCGTAGCGTCGAACGTGTCAGACCTTGTGATGAATCCGCAGCCGCTCCATCAGATGCAGCGCGTTGGGCTGCGCGTGCCCCTCGGCGGTGTTGTCGAATACGCACCAGACTTCGGCCGTTTTTTTCGCGCGGGTGTGAAGCGTGCGCGCGAGATCGTCGAGATAGGTGTAATCGTAGGAAGACTTGTAGAGCTCGGGCGAGCCGTGCAGCCGCACATACACGAGCGAGGCGTCCGCGCGATGCTTGATCTCGCATTCATCGGGAATCGGATCGGCATCGACGTACGCGATGTGGTGCGCCTTCAGAAGCGCTGCCGCGTGTGTCGTGAACCAGCCATGTTCGCGCGCCTCGAACGCGATCGGCAGCTTCGTGCGTTCGCGCAACGCCTTGAAAAATGCCTCGGCGATGTCGTGATCGAACGGCAGGCTAGGCGGCACCTGCACGAGCCAGCAACCGACCTTGTCGCCGAGTTGTCCGGCTGCGTGGAGAAATTCATCGAGCAGGGATTCGGTATCGGCGAGCCGGGCATCGTGCGTGATCGCCTTCGGCAGCTTGACCGAGAAGCGGAACGACTCGGGCACGCTCTCCGCCCAATGGGCATAGGTCTGCTCGCGATGCGGCTTGTAAAAACTGGAGTTGATCTCGACGCACGTCAACACGTGCGAGTAGCGTTCGAGATGCGTGCCTTCGTGCGGAAAGCTCGCGGAGACGGCGCTTGAAAGGCCCCAGCCGGCGCAGCCGATGCGGATTGCGCCCTGCGGGCCGGGCTTGTGCAGATGGGGCAGTCGGTATGGCATGCGCTCGCGTCGCCTCCCTTCTTGTTGTATGTCAGTGTCGGGCTTCTCCGGGCAGCCCCGTGGGATCGTCGGGCAGCGAGGAAGCGTCGCCGTCTTCGTCGGCGTCGTTCGAGCGGGCCCAGAAGAAGCGATCCGGCAAATACGCGCCCATGCCGGGCCGGAATGCGGCGCGCGCGGCCTGGAACACGTACTCCTGCGCTTCACGCGCGGCTTCTGCGGGCTCCTGGCCGTTCGCGAGCAAGGCGGCGACGGCTGAGCCGAGTGTGTCTGTCAGTCCCATGATGCGTGGCACGCCGCGCTCCCACGTGTCCTGCCGCACCAGCCCTTCTTCGCTATAGAGCGTGTTCACGTGGCGGTGCGTGCCCGTTTCCATCGCAAGCACATATTCGCAGCCTTGCGCCAGGATGTGGGAAATCGCGGAGTCGAGCGTCGGCGATTCGGCGTCGCTGTCCGGCTGCGCGAGTTGCAGCAACGTGGCGTGATCGGCAATCAGCATGGTGGTCTGCGGCACGAGCAGATCGGCGAGCGATTCGCGGAGTTCGTCGGCGGACAGCACGTGTTCGTCGTCGAGCGTGAAATCGGGCGCGAGGATCAGCGGCACGTCGTCGTAGTCGGAGACCACTTCGGCGATGGCGGACACGAGCTCCGCGCGCGTCGCCGCGCCGATCTTGAACGCGGCGATCGGCATGTCCTCCAGCAACATGCGCGCCTGGGTCGCGACGGTGTCCGGATCGAGGCCGGTCACTTCATCGCAGCTCGCGGAATCGCGCACCGCATAGCCGGTCAGCACGGTCGCGCCGTGGCAGCCCATGCTCGCGAGCGTCAGCAGGTCGGCCTGCAGGCCCGAGCCGCCCGTGGGATCGGAGAGGCCGAAGGTGAGTACGATCGGTGGAGAGTCGCCGGTCATGGCAAAAGCGGACATTTGGTATTGGATTGCTTGAATGGACGATCGGCGCTGAGCGAACTCGTCCGCGTCTCGAACGCGTGAGCGAATGCCCGCTCCGTCATGTCTGGATTATGCGGCCTAATGCCGTCCGGCAGTTTTCTTTGCGCACTTTTTTCCGGCGCGCCAGCCTCGGACACCGGCCTCCGACGTGACGACCGTTTCGACCGATATCAGAGTGCGGGCATCCCGGGCGGACCGTTTGCTAGGCATCGACACGGCAACACGGTACCATCATGTCCTAATTTCAACCGACCAATCGACTCGGCATAAGTATGGAATATAGAAGCTGGATGTGCCTGATCTGCGGCTGGATCTACGACGAGGAAGCCGGATTGCCCGACGAGGGCATCCCGCCGGGCACGCGCTGGGAGGACGTTCCGATCAACTGGACCTGTCCCGAATGCGGAGCCCGCAAGGAAGATTTCGAGATGGTTCAGATCTGATCTTGTCGTTCTGCTGCGCCGCATGACTCGCGTCATGCGGCGCGCGTTTTTTGCGCACCGCGTTCGGCGACGGCGACGCGTGCCGCGCATGAGCATCCGTCGATCAGTCTGTACGATTTTTTCTCGTTTTGCACCGTCAGGCGAGTTCGTTACGGCGATTCCGGCGTCGCGCGATGCTGCCTCGGCGCGTGTTCGGTTTCCGTAGTGGCTCGTTAAGGCATACGCTTGAAGCAGGCGAGGCGACGCCCGTGGCTCGCCTATCAATGAGGCATTTCAACCGCGTGCGGCGGCGTTCAATTGCCGCGCCCGCGAACCGGCATGTGAGCGCTCGTTATGACTTCTCGTCCCGATTTGCCCGCTCCGTTCGAAGCCCTGCCCAATCCGCGCGGCGGATCGGTGCGACTCGCCGAAATGGCGCTGACCGACGCGTTGCACGCGTTCCACCGTCAGGGCGAAACCGGGGCCGCGTTGAAGCGCGCCATTGCCGCGCTGCATTCGGCAGGCTGGCTGCCCGCGCAGCGCTTCGCCGAAGCGCTGGCGCTCGTCGCGCCGCTCGGCGAGGAGTCGGAGGGCAGCCACGCGCATATCGCCGACGCGATGGCTGTTTTCCGCGCCGCGGTCGAGCGCCGCAACCTGCGCGAGCTGTCATGCTCGACGGCGCTTTTCGATCACTATCGCAACCTGCACGCGCTGCTCGCGTCGCACACGCGCGTCGCGCCGGTTTCCTACGATGACCTCGCTCTCGCGGGCCGTGCGATCGCGCCGGCGACCCTGCGGGGCATCGCGCCCGAGCGCCTTGCCCGTACCCGGGCGCGCTACGAGGAAACGCTGCTGAAACTCCTGCGCGGGCCGGCTGAAGAATCCGCCGACGCCTTCGCGCGCCTCGATGCCTGTCTCGACGAACTGCGCGGTTCCGATCCCTACGATTTCTGGCGGCTCGCGTCGTCGACGGTCCGTGCGCTGCGTGAGCGCGCGCAACGCAACGGCGGCGAGCTCGACCACATCGCCGACGTGAAGCGTCTCTATGCGCGCTTCAACCTCGTGCTGGCGGATCAGGCGCGCGCGTTGTCGTATGCGCCGCGTTCGCTCGTGCGCGCGACGCTCGCGCTCTTGTGGCGCGATTTCGCGCTGTACGGCGCGGCGCCGGAAGACGCCGGACATGTCGATGTCCTGCGCGACTACGGCCTGACGGTTGCGTGGCACGTCGCCGCGACGGCGGCATCGGAAGCGGCTTGGGAGCAGGGCGCCGCGCAGGCGAGCGAGGAAGCCTCCCGCGATGCCGCCACGCGCGACCTCGGCGTGTTGCGCGTGAATGCGGCCGCTTACGAGGACTTTCTGCAGAGCGCGGAGACGTCGATCGACGCGCTCGTCGAACGCGGCACGCAGGCGAACGAAACCGGCATGGTCGACGAGGCGGCGGCGCTTTCGGCGGCGGACGCGTCGCATCGGCTGGGCGCGGCGGCCTGCGCGCTGGGTCTCGGGCATGTCGCGCTGCTGGCGGACACGCTCGGTCTTGCGTGGCGGCGCGTCGCGCATCATGGCGAAACGCATGCCGACGGCGCTGAAGGCGCGACGCGCGGACTCGACGCCACCGTGCCCGAGCGCGCCGCGCAAATGCTGCGCTCGATGTTGCATCAGGCGGCCGCCGGCATCGCGCCTTCCGAGGGCCGAGGGTCGATCGTCGCGCTCACCGCGATGATCGAAAAGCCCGCGCCGATCGCGCGTTAGTCGTCCGCGTCGTCGTCGTTGTCTTTTTCGTCGTGCGGGCGTGTTCTCGCGCCCGGCGCGCGCACGACGTCGTAGCGCACGAGCGTGCGCTTTCTCGCGGCTTCGTGATCGACGACCGGTTGCGGATAATCGGCGCCGAGCAGGATTTTCGCCGTCTTGAGCGCGTCGGGTTTCGCGAGCCACGGCGCGTGAACATCTCGATCCGACAGTTCCGCGATCTCCGGCACGTAATGGCGGATGAACCTGGCCGCCGAATCGAACTTCTTCGACTGCGTCACCGGATTGAAGATGCGGAAGTACGGTTGCGCGTCGCAACCGCTCGACGCGGCCCATTGCCACCCGCCGTTGTTGTTCGAAAGCTCGAAGTCGTTGAGGAGCGCTTCGAAATAGGCTTCGCCGCGCCGCCAGTCGATGCCGAGATCCTTCGTCAGAAAGCTCGCGACGACCATGCGCAGACGGTTGTGCATGTAACCCGACGCGTTGATCTGCCGCATCGCCGCGTCCACGAGCGGATAGCCGGTCTGCCCCGCGCACCACGCAGCGAAATTCGCATCGGCGGCGTCGCCCGTTTCCCAGCGGATGCGATCGTATTCCGGCTTGAATGCGCGATGATCGCCCGGAACGCCGACATGCGGAAAATGGTGCAGCACGGAAAAATAGAACTCTCGCCAGATCAGCTCGCCTAGCCACGTCTCGGCGCCTTTGTCGCCGTGACGCTGCGCATCGTGCGCGCTGCGGGCGAGCGCGCGGATCGAGATGGTGCCGTGCCGCAGATGAACGCCGAGATAGCTCGGGCCTTTTAGCGCCGGAAAATCGCGCGTGCGGCCGTAGTCGGTCATGCGCTCGCGGAAATCGTCGAAAAGTTCGTATGCGCCGCTCGTGCCGGCGGGAAAAGCGGGGCCGTGCGCATCGGGAAAGCCCAGCGCGGCGAGCGATGGAATCGCGTGCTTCACGCCCGACGGAGGCTTCGCGAGCGCGTTCAGGTGATCTTCGGATGCGTAAGGTTTCAGCGCATCCGGCGTGAGCGTCGCGAGCCATTTGCGCTTGTACGGCGTGAAAACCGTGTAGGGCTTGCCGGCGCCTGTCATCACATCGTCATGATCGAAGACGGCCTGATCCCTGAACGAGAAAAAAGCGATGTCGTGACTCGCGAGTTTCTTCGCGACGTCCTCGTCACGCGCCTTCGCGCCCGGTTCGTAATCGCGATTGGCGAACACGGCGTTCACGCCGCATTCATGCGCGAGCGAAGGAATATCGTGCGCCGGGTGACCGTGCCGCACGATCAGCGTGCCGCCCGCCTCGCGCAGCGTGCGATCCAGCTCGACGATGCTCGCGTGGATGAACGGCACGCGCCGGTCCTTTTTATCGAGCGGCGCGAGAATCTCGCGATCGAAAACGAACGCGCACAGCACGCGACGGCACCTTGTAAGCGCGTGATAGAGTGCAGCATTGTCTGCCGCGCGCAGATCCCGCCGAAACCAGACCAGACCCACATCAAAGTCGGCCATCTCGCAGCGCCTTTGTTAAAATTCAGAATTATGTCCAAGACTTCCGATCGCATCAATTTGACGAATCAGTTCCTGATCGCCATGCCGAACATGGCGGATCCGACGTTTTCAGGAACGGTGGTCTACCTTTGCGATCACAGCGAGAAAGGCGCGCTCGGCCTCGTCATTAACCGGCCGACCGATATCGATCTCCAGTCGCTCTTCAATCGCATCGATCTCAAGCTCGAGATCGAGCCGCTCGTCCATTTGCCCGTGTATTTCGGCGGTCCCGTGCAGACCGAGCGCGGCTTCGTGCTGCACGAAGCGGGCGACGGCGAACCCTACAGTTCGTCGATGAGCGTGCCCGGCGGACTCGCCATGACCACGTCGAAGGACGTGCTCGAAGCGGTCGCGAGCGGCAAAGGCCCCGAGCGCTTCCTGCTCACGCTCGGTCATGCCGGCTGGGGGGCGGGTCAGCTCGAAGAGGAAATCTCGAAGAACGGCTGGCTCACCGTGGAAGCCGATCCGCGCATCATCTTCGACGTGCCCGCCGAAGACCGCCTCGAAGCAGCGCTCTCGCTGCTAGGCGTGTCGCGCTCCATGCTGTCCGGCGAAGCAGGGCACGCATGAGCCGCGAAGCCACGCTGCTGGCATTCGATTACGGCGAGAAGCGCATCGGGGTCGCCGTCGGCAATACGCTTACCAGAAACGCGCGTGCGCTCGTCACGCTCGAGAACCGCAATCGCGAATATCGCTTCGTCGAAGTGGGCAAGCTGCTCGACGAGTGGAAGCCCGACGCCATCGTCGTCGGCATGCCGATGCATCCCGACGGAACGCCGCATGAAATGAGCGCGCTCGCGAAGCGCTTCGGCAATCAGGTGAACGGCCGTTTCAACGTGCCGGTGCAATGGGTGGACGAGCGCTATTCGTCCGTCGACGCCAAAGCCGATCTGCGCGAACGCGGCGTGCGCACCAATGCGCGCGGCCGCTTCGACGAAATCGACGCCGAAGCCGCGCGCGTCATCCTTCAACAATATCTCGACGGACTTGCCGACGATCATGAGTTCCATTGACGCAGAGGCGCTGTACCGCGCGCTCGTCGACCAGATTCGCGCAGCGTATGGACAATCGCTCGCCACGCCCGATGGCGCCGTGCTCGCGGGCATCTACAGCGGCGGCGTGTGGCTCGCCGAGCGGCTCGCGAAGGACCTGAACGCGCCGCACTTCGGCGTGGTGAACGTGGCGCTGCATCGCGACGACTACGCGAAGAAGGGCCTGCACAGCCAGGCGCGCCCGACCGAGTTGCCCTTCGATGTGAACGGCCGCCGCATCATCCTGATCGACGATGTGCTGTCGACGGGCCGCACCGTGCGCGCCGCGATCAACGAGCTGTACGACTATGGCCGCCCGGCGTCGATCGATCTCGCGGTGCTCGCCGATCGCGGCGGACGCGAAATGCCGATCGGCGCGCGTTTCACCGGCGCGACGGTCGACGTGCCCGCGAACCAGAATCTCGTGCTCGCGCGTCGCGAGGACGGCGCGTTCGACTTCAAGACCGAAGCGCGCGCCAACTGAAGCTGCCGCTCCGGCATCTTTTCAAAGAACCATCCGGGATCGACATGAACACCGCCACCCAGGGCGCAGCCGATAGCGGCGCGCCTGCATCGGACAAGACTGCTGACACATTCCGGTACGGCTTTCTCAAGGGCAATCCGCAACTCACGAAGAACGGCGAGTTGAAGCATTTGTTGAGCATCGAAGGATTGCCGCGCTCGATCGTCACGCACATTCTCGATACCGCCGAGCAGTTCGTGAGCGTGACCGATCGCGAAGTGAAGAAGGTGCCGCTCCTGCGCGGCAAGTCGGTGTTCAACCTCTTCTTCGAGAACTCGACGCGCACCCGCACCACCTTCGAGATCGCGGCGAAGCGTCTGTCGGCCGACGTGCTGAACCTGAACATCAACGCGTCGTCGACGAGCAAGGGCGAATCGCTGCTCGATACGATCAACAATCTCTCCGCGATGCACGCCGACATGTTCGTCGTGCGTCACGCGTCGAGCGGGGCGCCGTATCTGATCGCCGAGCATTGCGCGCCGCACGTGCACGTGATCAACGCGGGCGATGGCCGTCACGCGCATCCGACGCAGGGTCTCCTCGACATGTACACGATCCGCCACTACAAGCGCGACTTCACGAAGCTGCGCGTGGCGATCGTCGGCGACATCCTGCATTCGCGCGTCGCGCGCTCGGACATTCATGCGCTGACCACGCTCGGCGTGCCGGAAGTGCGCGCGATCGGGCCGCGCACGCTGTTGCCGGGCAACCTCGACCAGATGGGCGTGCACGTCTATCACAATCTCGACGAAGGCCTGAAGGGCGTCGACGTGATCATCATGCTGCGCCTGCAGAACGAGCGCATGAGCGGTGCGCTGCTGCCTTCCGCGCAGGAGTATTTCAAGAGCTGGGGTCTCACGCCCGAGCGTCTCGCGCTCGCCGCACCCGATGCGATCGTGATGCATCCGGGCCCGATGAACCGCGGTGTGGAAATCGACTCGCAAGTGGCGGATGGCCCGCAGTCGGTGATCCTGAATCAGGTGACCTTCGGCATCGCCGTGCGCATGGCGGTGATGGGCATCGTGGCCGGCAACACTGACTGACAAAGACGACATGAAGATCCAGATTCAGAACGGCACGATCATCGACCCGGCGGCGGGCACCGAAGAACGCAAGGACGTGTTCATCGCGGCGGGGCGGATCGTCGGCATCGGCGAGGCGCCCGCGGATTTCAACGCGGCGAAGGTCATCGACGCATCGGGGCTTTACATCGCGCCGGGTTTCGTCGATTTGTCCGCGCGTCTGCGCGAGCCGGGCTTCGAGCACAAGGCGACGCTCGAATCCGAGATGGCCGCCGCGATGGCCGGCGGCGTGACGAGCCTCGTGTGCCCGCCCGACACCGATCCGACGCTCGATGAGCCGGGCCTCGTCGAAATGCTCAAGTTCCGTGCGCAGAAGCTGCATCTCGCGCATGTGTATCCGCTCGGCGCGCTCACGGTCGGCCTGAAGGGCGAGACCATCACCGAGATGGTCGAGCTGACCGAAGCGGGTTGCGTCGGCTTCTCGCAGGCGGACAACCCGATCGTCGATACGCGCACGCTGCAGCGCGCGCTGCAATACGCGACCACGTATGGCTACACCGTGTGGCTGCGCCCGCAGGACGCGTACATGTCGCGTGGCGGCGTGGCGGCGAGCGGCGCGGTGGCGTCGCGGCTCGGGCTGTCGGGCGTGCCGGTGGCGGCGGAGACCATCGCGCTGCATACCATCTTCGAATTGATGCGCGTGACGGGCGCGCGCGTGCATCTGTCGCATCTGTCGTCGGCGGCGGGCGTCGAACTCGTGCGCGCGGCGAAGGCCGAGGGTATCGCCGTGACCTGCGACGTGACGATCAATCACGTGCATCTGACGGATATCGACATCGGCTATTTCGATTCGCAGTTTCGTCTCGATCCGCCGCTGCGCTCGCAGCGCGACCGCGACGCGATCCGTGCGGGCCTCGCCGATGGCGCCATCGACGCGATCTGCTCCGCGCACACGCCGCTCGACGACGACGAGAAGCTCCTGCCGTTCGCCGAAGCGACGCCCGGCGCGACCGGTCTCGAACTCCTGCTTTCGCTGACGGTGAAGTGGGCGCGCGAGGCGAACGTGCCGCTCGCGAAGGCGCTGGCGCGCATCACGTCCGCGCCCGCCGATGTGCTCAGGCTGCCCGCTGGCCGCATCGCGACGGGCGCGCTCGCCGATCTGTGCGTGTTCGATGCGTCGGGCGAATGGCGCGTCGATCCGCAGAAGCTGAAGAGCCAGGGCCGCAACACGCCGTTCCTCGGCTACGAACTGCCGGCGCGCGTGCGTGCGACGGTCGTCGGCGGTCACGTCGCCTACGAGAGCCGCTGACCATGCATCTGGCCATGCGCAAGGCGCGGCTCCTGGTCCACTTGCTGTACGGCATGTGGATCGTCGCGACGCGCTTTCCGCGCGCGTCGGTTGCCGAGCGCGCGACGATGAACCGCGCGTGGTCGCTCGAGATGCTGCGGCTCTCCGGCATGAAGCTCGTCGTACATAACGACGAGGCGCGGCTCGATAGCGGCGTGCTCGTCGTCGGCAATCACATCTCGTGGATCGATATCTACGTGATCAACGCGTGGCGTCCGACGCCGTTCGTGTCGAAGGCGGAAATCCGCAAGTGGCCGGTGGTCGGCTGGCTCGCGCATCAGCTGGGCACGGTGTTCGTGCAGCGCGAGAAGCGCAGCGACGCGAAACGCATCATGCATGAACTCGCGAATCGCTTGATCGCGGGCGAGAAGATGTGCGTGTTTCCCGAAGGCACGACCACCGACGGGCAATCGCTGCTGCCGTTTCACGCGAACATGTTTCAGGCGGCGGTCTCGGCGTCGTGTCCGGTGCAGCCGGTCTGCCTGATGTACGAGGATGCGCAGGGCCGGCAATCGACCGCGCCCGCGTATATCGGCGATATGACGCTCAACGATTCGCTGACTGCGCTCCTGCGCGCCACGCCGCTCACCGCGCATCTGTACGTGTGCGATCCGCTCGCGCCGGGCGCGGACCGGCGTGTTCTGGCGGGCGAGGCGCAGGCTAGCGTGGATGCGGCGCTTCAGCGCATGCGCGGCGCGCCCGCCGTTGTGAGTGGCGCGCCGGTTGCGGAACCGCTTGCTACTTCTTCATCGAGCAGCTCACCTGCGTGACCACGCGCCGCGCGGGATCGGCGGTCATGCGCACCGCCGAGAGCTTGTTGCCCCATACGCAGCCTGAATCGAGACACAGCACGTCGTCGCGGATCATGAGGCCGAGCGCGGCCCAGTGGCCGAACACGATCGTCACGTCGCGAGTGCGGCGGCCGGGAACGTCGAACCACGGCATGTAGCCGGGCGGCGCGGCGTCGGGGCCGCCGTTATTGGCGAATTCCATCGCGCCTTCGGGCGTGCAGAAACGGATGCGCGTCAGCGCGTTGTAGATCACGCGCAGGCGATCCGCGCCCTTGAGCGAGTCTTCCCACCGATGCGGCTCGTTGCCGTAGAGCGCCGCGAGCGTTTCCTTCCAGTTCGGCGCGCGCAGCGCTTGCTCGAGCTCTTGGGCGAGCTCCATCGTCATCGCCGCGTCCCATTGCGGCAGCACGCCCGCGTGAACCATCAGCACGTTGTTCTCGAAATGCGCGACGGGCTTGTGACGCACCCATTCGATAAGATCGGCGGCATCGGGCGCTTCGAGGATTTCGTCGAGCGTGTCGCCTTTTTTCGGCTTGCGCAGTCCGGCGGCGACGGAGAGCAGGTTCAGGTCGTGATTGCCGAGCACGACCGTCGCGCGCGTGCCGAGGGCGATCACTTCGCGCAGCGTTTGCAGGGATCTGGGCCCGCGGTTGATCAGATCGCCCGCGAACCAGAGCGGTGTGTCGGGCTCCGGCGCGGCTTTCTTGAGCAGACGCTGGAACGGGTCGCAGCAGCCCTGGAGGTCGCCGAAGACGAGAGGGCTGAGCGTCGCGTCGATACTGGAGGTCAGGGCGTCGGTCATTGAGAGGCTGTTTTTCAGGCTTTTCAGGAAGAGATTTCGGAGCGAGCGAAGATTATGCGGCAGTGGGGGAATGCTGTCTGTCGGCGCGACGAGGCGTGAAAGCGCCTTCCGCGGTGACGCCCTGCAACCGTGTGCAAGCTTGAATCGCTAGCTGTATCAAGTTGTTATCCGTCTAGTTTTCCAATCGCCCAGCCTTATAATTCAGGGTTGACCCCAAACTGGGGCAGGAATAACGGAATCGGTCGAAAATGCCGATTCATCGTGAAAAAGCAGAGAACTTCGCAATTTTTTCGCGTAATTAGAGCTTTCGTGTGACTCGATCAGTCTGACGAAAGTATAAGAGGGCCAAGTATGATTCTCGTGACGGGCGGTGCCGGCTTTATCGGCGCCAATTTTGTTCTGGATTGGCTCAAGGGTTCCGATGAACCCGTGCTGAATGTCGATAAGCTTACGTACGCGGGCAATCTGGGCACGCTCAAGTCGCTCAAGGACGACGCCCGTCACGTGTTCGCGCAGGTCGACATCTGCGATCGCGCGGCCATCGACGCGCTGCTCGGCCAGCACAAACCGCGCGCCATCCTGCATTTCGCGGCCGAGAGCCACGTCGACCGCTCCATTCACGGTCCGGCCGATTTCGTACAAACGAACGTCGTCGGCACTTTTACGCTGCTCGAAGCCGCGCGGATGTACTGGAGCAAGCTGCCCGAGGACGAGAAGCAGGCATTCCGCTTCCTGCACGTGTCGACCGATGAAGTCTACGGCTCGCTTTCGGCCACCGATCCGCAGTTCTCGGAAACCACGCCCTACGCGCCGAACAGCCCGTACTCCGCGACCAAGGCTGGCTCGGATCATCTCGTTCGCGCATATCACCATACGTACGGCCTGCCGGTTCTGACCACGAATTGCTCGAACAATTACGGCCCGTATCAATTTCCCGAAAAGCTGATTCCGCTGATGATCGCCAATGCGCTCGGCGGCAAGCCGCTGCCGGTCTACGGTGATGGCCAGAACGTGCGCGACTGGTTGTACGTGGGCGATCACTGCTCCGCGATCCGTGAAGTGCTCGCACGCGGCGTTCCGGGCGAGACCTACAACGTCGGCGGCTGGAACGAGAAGAAGAACCTCGAAGTCGTGCACACGCTGTGCGATCTGCTGGATCGGGCGAAGCCGAAGTCGAGCGGTTCGTATCGCGATCAGATCACCTACGTGAAGGACCGTCCGGGCCACGACCGCCGCTACGCGATCGATGCACGCAAGCTCGAGCGCGAGCTCGGCTGGAAGCCCGCGGAAACCTTTGAAACCGGTCTTGCGAAGACGGTTCAGTGGTATCTGGACAATCAGGCGTGGGCTGACGAAGTGGCTTCCGGCGACTACCGGAAATGGGTCGAGACGAACTACGCGCAGCGCGCGTAAAGGGCTGATCATGGCGCGCAAGGGCATCATTCTGGCCGGCGGTTCGGGCACGCGGCTTTACCCGATCACGCATGCGGTGTCGAAGCAACTGCTGCCTGTCTACGACAAGCCGATGATCTACTACCCGTTGTCGACGTTGATGATCGCGGGCATTCGGGACGTGCTCGTCATTTCGACGCCGCACGACACGCCGCGATTCGAGTCGATGCTCGGCGACGGCAGCCAGTGGGGCATGAACATCCGGTACGCGGTGCAGCCGTCGCCGGACGGGCTCGCGCAGGCGTTCATCATCGGGCGGGAGTTCGTCGGCAATGATCCGTCGGCGTTGATTCTGGGCGACAACATCTTCTACGGCCACGATCTGGCCAAGCAACTGGAAGGCGCCAACACGCGCACCGAGGGCGCGACCGTATTCGCTTATCACGTGCACGATCCCGAGCGCTATGGGGTTGTCGAGTTCGACCAGCAGTTCCGCGCGTTGTCCATCGAGGAGAAACCCGCGAAGCCGCGCTCCAACTACGCGGTGACCGGACTCTACTTCTACGACAACCAGGTGTGCGATATCGCCGCGGACATCAAGCCGTCCGCTCGTGGCGAACTCGAGATCACCGAGGTCAACTCTCGCTATCTCGCTCAGAAGCAGCTCGACGTCGAGATCATGGGGCGTGGCTATGCGTGGCTGGACACGGGTACGCACGATTCGCTGATCGACGCGGCTACCTTCATCGCGACGCTGCAAAAGCGTCAGGGTCTCGTGGTGGCATGTCCCGAGGAAATCGCGTATCGCAAGCACTGGATCGGCGAAGAGCAACTGCTCCAACTCGCGAAACCATTGTCCAAGAACGCCTACGGTCAATATCTGCTCAATCTTCCGAAGGACCAAGTCGCATGGCCATCCAAGTAACCGCTACGGCGCTGCCCGAAGTCAAGATCATCGAGCCGAAAGTGTTCGGCGATGCGCGTGGATTTTTCTACGAGAGCTTCAACGCGCGTGAGTTCGCGGAACATGTCGAGGCGGGCGTCGAATTCGTGCAGGACAATCACTCGCGTTCGGCGAAGGGCGTTCTTCGCGGGCTGCATTATCAGATCCAGCATGCGCAGGGCAAGCTCGTGCGCGTGGTCGAGGGCGAAGTGTTCGATGTCGCTGTCGACATCCGCAAGCGTTCGCCGAACTTCGGGAAGTGGGTGGGTGTGAATCTGTCCGAGGAGAATCATCGGCAGTTGTGGGTGCCGCCGGGATTCGCGCATGGTTTCGTCGTATTGTCGGAGACGGCGCAGTTCCTCTACAAGACCACGGACTACTGGTATCAGGCACACGAGCGCAGCATCGCGTGGAACGATCCGGAGATCGGTATCGAATGGCCGATCGACTTCGAGCCCTTGCTCGCGGCTAAGGATGCGGCAGGCAAGCGCCTGTCCGAAGCCGAGTGTTTCGAGTGAGCAACGCGATGACGAACGGTGATCAACGAACGATTCTGCTGACTGGAGTTAACGGGCAGGTCGGTTTCGAACTGATGCGCAGCCTCCAGGGTCTGGGCAACGTCGTTGCGCTCGACCGCACCGGGCTCGATCTCGGCGATCTGGATCAGGTGCGCCGTGTCGTGCGCGAAATCAAGCCGAAGCTGATCGTGAACCCGGCCGCCTACACGGCAGTCGACAAGGCGGAAAGCGAAGTCGAAGCCGCAATGCGGGCCAACGGTGAAGCGCCGGGCGTGCTCGCCGAAGAAGCGAAGCGTCTGGGCGCCGCGCTGGTTCATTATTCGACCGACTACGTGTTCGACGGCACGAAAGACGGTGCCTATGTCGAAGACGATGCTGTCAATCCGCAGAACGTGTACGGCAAGAGCAAACTGGCCGGCGAGCAGGCGATCGCCGCTTCGGGCTGCGACCATCTGATCTTTCGCACGAGCTGGGTGTACGGCGCGCGGGGAAAGAACTTTCTGCTGACGATGTTGAAGCTCGGCGCTGAGCGCGACGAACTGGGCGTGGTTGCGGACCAGATCGGCGCTCCTACCTGGGCCAGCACGATCGCGGCGTTGACTTCGCATGTCCTGGCGCAGGCCGTACGGGCCGATCAGGACTGGTGGAAGCAGAAATCCGGTGTGTATCACCTGACGTCATCCGGTTCGACATCCTGGCACGGCTTTGCCGAAGCAATTTTCGAGAAGTCGTCGCTGTCAAAGAAGCCGACCGTGAAGCCGATTCCGGCATCGGCGTATCCGACGCCGGCCAGGCGTCCCGCGAACTCCCGGATGTCGCAGCACAAGCTCTTCGATGCATTCGGTATCGAGGCGCCAGATTGGGCCGACGCGCTCGAGCTGTGCATGAGGGGGCTGTGAGCACGGGGAGCAGCGCTCAACGCCCCGGTTCCGTCGTGGTGTTCTATAACCCGGACGAGGCGTGCATCGAACGCGCGAACCGTCTGGCGAAGCACACCTGCTGCGTGGTCGTCGACAATACGCCGAACGTCGACCGTATCGAAGGGCTTGATCCTGACGTGCGCTATTTGCCCAACCGCGACAATCTCGGTATCGCGACGGCGCTGAATCAGGGCATCGAACTCCTTTTGCGCGAGGGCTGCCGCGCCGCGCTCCTGTTCGATCAAGATAGCGAACCCACGCTCGAGCATTTGCAGGCTTTGCCCGCGCTGCTGGCGGAGTGGGTCGAGGCGGGAGAGAGGATCGCGATCGTCGGCCCTGCTTATGACGATCCGCGCCTCGGCGGCGTTGCGCCCTTCGTGCGCTTCAGACCGTTCGTGCTCGCCCGCGTGCCTGCGGAAGGCGCGCGGCCGGTGGACACGGACTTTCTGATCACGTCTGGATCGTGTCTGAATCTGAATTGCTGGAACGTCGTGGGTCCGATGGAAGATGAGCTTTTCATCGACTTCGTCGATCTCGAATGGTGCATTCGCGCGAAGCGCGCGGGGTATCGGCTGGTCGGCGTTCCGTGGATCACCATGGCGCACGAGTTGGGCGGTGAGCCCGTGCGGGTCTTGGGTCGCACATATCCCATGCACAGCCCGGTGCGTCATTACTATCTGTTTCGCAACGCGATCGCGTTGATCGGCCGGGGGTATGTGCCGTGGTCCTGGAAATCGACGGAACTCGTCAAGTTGCCGTTCCGCCTGATCATCTATTCGATGATGCCCTCGATGCGCCGTATGCATGTATCGATGGCGCTGCGCGGTCTTCGAGATGGACTGCGCGGCCGCCTCGGAAGGCTCTAGCGGAACTCGGATTCTCGCATTCCCAACCTGTCAGAGGTAAGTACCAAGATGCAACACGATGACAAGACGACAGTTCGACACGACGCAGACCGCGGGCCGGTCCGTGCGGGCGACGGATCGTCTTCATTCGACTGGCAGGATCGTTGTGCCGCGCTCGAGAAGAAGCTGAATTCCATGCAGTCGGATGCGAGAGAGTTGTCGTCGCTCCGAAATCGCGTGTTGCAGCTCGAGATCGAACTTGCGGCATTGCGCGGCTCGTTCTCATGGAAGTTGACCGCGCCATTGCGCTCGGCAGTGAGCGCAGGAAAAGCGGCCCGCCTGGCGGCCGCAACGATGTCGCGACAGATTCAATCGCGCGGCGGAGTAGTGCCTGCAGTGGAGTACTACCTTTCCGTGCTGAGACGCGAGGGAATGCGGGGAGCAATGGCGCGACTGCGCCACCTGAAGAGCGGAGGGGGATTTGCGGATGGGCCGCCGCTCGACGAGCTCTATCACGAGTGGATCGAACGCTACGATTCGATCACGCCAGAGAAGCGCGAACAAATATTGAAGGACATCGAAGGGCTCGAGCGGCGTCCGAAATTTTCGATCGTGGTTCCGACGTACAACAGCAACGAACAGTTTCTACGCGAGATGATCGCGTCGGTGCGGGGGCAGATCTATCCCGACTGGGAACTCTGCATTGCCGACGACGCTTCGACCGATGCGCGCGTGCGTGAAGTGCTGACCGAGGCCGCGGCGGCGGACAGCCGGATCAAACTCGTGTTCCGCGAGACCAACGGTCATATCTCGGAGGCGAGCAACAGTGCGCTCGAGCTGGCGACCGGCGACTACGCGGTGCTGCTGGATCACGACGACGTGATCCCGCCCCATGCGCTATACATGGTCGCGCGGTACATCGATCGTCATCCCGAAGGCCGCATGTTCTATAGCGACGAAGACAAGCTAAATGAGCAGGGCAAACGCACGGCGCCCTATTTCAAGAGCGACTGGAATCCGCAGTTGTTTCTGGCGCAGAACATGTTTTCGCATCTGGGCGTCTTCGAGATGGCGCTCGTGCGCGAGGCAGGCGGCTTCCGCAAGGGCTACGAAGGCAGCCAGGACTACGATCTGACCTTGCGCTGCGTCGAGATCGCGGGGCACGCGCGGGTAATCCACATTCCGCACGTGCTCTATCACTGGCGCATCGTGCCGGGCAGCACGGCCGGTAGCGGCTCCGAAAAGCCCTATGCCCTCATCGCAGCGAAGCGCGCCGTCGAGGATCATCTGGCGCGCTTTGGTATCGACGCGACGGTCGACCAGCCGTATCAATCGCTCGGAATCTTGCGCGTGCGCTATGGCCTCGGGCGGCATCCGCTCGTCTCCATCGTCATCCCGACACGCGACGGGCTGGCTCTCACGAAGCAGTGCATCGACAGCGTACTGGCCCAAACGCTTTATCGCGAGTACGAGATCATCGTGGTCGATAACGGCAGCGTGAAGCCGGAAACCCTCGCCTATTTCGACCAGATCGCCAGCACGACGGGCATCCGCGTGATTCGCGATGACTCTCCCTTCAACTTTTCGGCGCTCAACAACCGTGCCGTGCGCGAGGCGAAGGGCGAGTTCGTGTGTCTTCTGAACAACGACATCGAGGTCATCTCGCCCGATTGGTTGAACGAGATGGTTGGCATTGCTGCGCAGCCCGGCGTAGGCGCGGTGGGCGCGTGTCTGTGGTATCCGAACGACATGCTCCAGCATGGCGGCGTACTCATCGGCCTGGGCGGGGTTGCCGGGCATATGCATCACAACATGAGGCGCGGGCTGTTCGGTCATTTTGGACGCGCGGTGTCCATGCAGAATCTCTCGGCGGTGACGGCGGCCTGCCTCGTTGTGAGGAAGTCCGTGTACGAGGAAGTCGGCGGCCTGAACGAAGAGCTGGCAGTAGCGTTCAACGATGTCGACTTCTGCCTGCGTCTCGTCAAGGCGGGTTATCGCAATGTCTGGACGCCGCACGCGGAGCTCTACCACCATGAATCGGCGACGCGCGGCTCTGACATGGATGCGGACAAATATCAGCGCTTCCTGAGGGAGGTGCGCTGGATGGAAAAGGAATGGGACGGGTGGCTGGAACACGATCCAGCGTACAACCCGAATCTCTCCCTCAGCGGACAGGTTCGACCCTTTACGCTGGCATTTCCGCCGCGCGTGGGACAGTTCGAGTGACGGCCCGTACCGCCCGGTGGCGGGCTATGCACATGTTAATATAACTGGTTAATTTTTCGGACCGAACTACTGGGCCCGCGGCCATCAGGAAGATTTTTCCTGGCGCTTCGCATGCCCCGGCGAGGTCCTCTGCAGGGAACTCTCGATGCAACTTTCAGTTTGGCAGCACCGAGCGCTGTTATGGGACTTCGTGCGCCGCGACCTTGCGACAAAATTTCGCGGCTCGGCGCTCGGTTCTATCTGGATGCTCGTAACGCCTATCCTTACACTCGTCGTCTATTTCTTCGTTTTCAGCGTAGTGTTCAAGGCGCGCTGGTCGGCCGGCACGTCGGGCAGCAAGGAGTCGGCGCTGATTCTGTTCGCAGGTCTGATTACCTATACCTTTTTCTCCGAATGTTTTTTGCGCGCGCCGGTACTGATGCGCGAGAACCCGAATTTCATCAAAAAGGTTGTGTTTCCGCTCGAGATCCTGCCGATGGCGATCACGCTTTCGGCGCTCGTGAATGCCGCTATCGGCTATGGCCTGTTGCTCATGTTTCATCTGATTTTTGTCGGTCTGCCGCCGGTCTCGGCGCTCGCGCTGCCAATCGTGCTGTTGCCGTTCTGGTTCGCCGTGCTCGGCGTGAGTTATCTGCTGTCTTCGCTCGGCGTCTATCTGCCCGATATCAAGCTCGCGGTACCGCCGGTCGCGATGGCGCTCATGTATTTGAGCCCGATTTTCTATCCAATCGACATGGTGCCTGAGGCGCTGCGCACACTCGTGAGCTGGAACCCGTTCACGCCGATTCTTGAAAATGTGCGGCATGTTTTCTTCTTCGGCACCTGGCCCGACTGGACGGGCTATCTGATTCAGATCGCGGCTTCACTCGCATTCCTGTGGGTCTGCTATTGGTTCTTCGATAAATCGAAGAAGGGTTTTCCTGACGTCCTTTGATCGAGCAAGCCAGAACCGGCGCAGATGAATGCCGGCGGGAAAGACTATGCGTGAAGTCGGTTAATCACAATGAACACAACGAAAGTAAAAGTAGGCGTCGTCATCGTCACATACAACTCGGCAGAGGTATTCGCGCTGGCGCTCGATAGCCTGCTGAGAACCGCGAGCGATACCGCGTTCGAAGTCGCGGTCATCGACAACGCATCCGCGTCCGCGCAGCGCGAGGCCTCGCGGCGCATCTTCGATGACGCCGTGCAGCGCGGGCTGCAAGGCGTCTACTTTCAGCAAGAGAAAAACCTGGGTTTCTCCGGCGGCAATAACATCGGCATGGAGCATTTCCTCGCCGACCCGGCCATCACGCATATCTGCCTGCTCAACAGCGACGTGATCGTGACCGATCACTGGCTCGACTATCTGATCGAGGACGACAAGGACGCCATCGGCCCGCTCACCAACGCGTCGAACAACGAGCAGGGTATTCCGATCGCCTACCATCTCGGCGACCGCGACAACCTCGCTGCTGGCAGCGCCGCGCTCGATCTCCCCGCGCTTGACCGCTTCGCGGAGGAACGGCGCAAAGCGTGGCTCGGCGATGTCGTCGAGAGCGATTTCCTGAGCTATTACTGCGTCCTGTTCACCCGGCGTGTCGTCGAAACGCTCGGCCTGCTCGATACGCGCTTCTTTCCGGGCGCCTACGAGGACGACGACTACTGCCTGCGCACGCTTGAGCACGGCTTCACGATGCATGTCGCGCGCGACGTGTATCTGCATCACTGGGGTTCCGCGTCGTTCGGCAAGCTCGATGCGCTCGAAGCGCAAGGTTATGCCGCCGACAATCGCCGTCGCTTCGAAGAGAAGCATGGCCGCGCGTGGCAGGATCGCACCTACCTTTCGGTGACTGCGTGGAAGCAGGACTCGATCTTCGCCGTTGCCCGGCCGGCCCATCCGGCCCTGCACGTCGAAACCCATCGTCTCTACACGCAGCAATTGAACAAGCTCGTCGACGGGCTCGAAGCCTATCGCACGCATCTCCTGCACGAAATCAAGACGCGCCGCTCGGTGCAGAGGCGCGATCTGCGCTCGGTCGTGTTCGGTCAGTACGAAGACGAAGACGCCGCACCGCGCTCGCTGATTCCGGGAATCGAATCGATTTCGTCGGATGTGCGGCAATATCTGTCCGGCGAGGGCGAAGCGGCTACACCGGACGACATCGAGCGTTTGAAGGCGCGCTTCGAGCGTCTGGAGCGCGACGTCGATGCGCTGGTCGCGGAAACCCGAGCGTTGCTCGCGCAACTCAACGCCATTCCGGCCATCGAGCCCAAGTCCGCGGACGGCATCATGAGCCGCCTGACGGCACGCGTGGCGCGAGCAGCGCAATTTCCGGGTTCGCGAGTGAGCCGCATCGCGCGATGGCTGGAATTCGCAGATCTTTTCTTCGGTGCCAACGGCATCATGTTCGTGGCGCCGTATCCGACCAAGGCGCGCGAGCGCGACGGCTACTTCCAGCGCGTCAAGGCGATCGATTCGCTGTTCCCGACGCGCCGTCGCCTGTATTGCGACGTGCGCGAGGGCGGCGGCCCCAAGCCGTTCATCGAACGGGCGGGACGAAGTGCGTGGGTGCTCAACATCGCGCTCGAATCCCGCGTGCAGCGGCTCGCCGCGTGCCTCCTTGCGTGGCGCTTCAAGCGCGTCTACTTCCATAGTGTGCTGCGCATGCCCAATCCGCTTGGCCGTGCGCTTCTGCGTGTGCCAGGCGTCAAATGGGTGCTCGACGTACACGGTGTCGTGCCCGAAGAGTTCCGGATGCACAACGATTTCTATTCTGCGCGCATCCACGACGATTGTGAGCGCTGTGCGGTGGAGCGCGCGTCGACCGTGATCGTCGTGTCGCAAGCAATGGGAAACTATCTTTCGCACAAGTATCGAGAGCTCCTGAAGGCTAACGTGATCGTGCTGCCGATCTTCGCGGTCGACGAAGGCAGCCAGACTCCCCGCGCCTATAAGGACGGCAAACCGACCGTTATTTACGCCGGCGGCACGCAAAAATGGCAGAACCTGCCCGCGATGATGAACGTCGTGCGCGAAGGCATCGACCTGGCCGACTGGTGGATCTACACGCCGGACGTCGAGCAGATGCGCAGCGAGGCAGCGGCCGAGGTCGTGCATCATCCGAACTTTCATGTGTCGAGCGCGACGCGTGCGGAGCTCAACGGCATCTATCAGCAGTGCCATTTCGGTTTTATTTTGCGCGACGACATGGTGGTGAACAACGTGTCGTGCCCGACCAAGCTCATCGAGTATCTGGCTTTCGGCATCGTGCCCATCGTCGATACGCCGAACATCGGCGACTTCAACACGTATGGCATGCGCTATGTGACCGCGTCCGATTTCGCCGCCGGAAAATTCCCGGACGAGCGCGAAAGAATGGACATGGCGCGTCACAACATGGCCATCTGCGAGCGGCTTGTCGAGCAGAAAACGAGCGGCGAGCAGCAACTCGTGGGAGCGCTCGCCTGAGTCGCGGGCTGCGGCTCGCGATGTCCTACGAACCTCGCGGGCGAGATCACTTCAATCAGGGCAGGAGTTTCGAGAGAGAGTGGCTTTGGACGATCTAGCTATTCATGTTCGCAATCTGAGCAAGCGTTACGAACTTTACGCGAAGCCGCAGCATCGTCTGATGCAGATGCTGTTTCGCGGTCGCAAGCAATTTTTCGGCGAGTTCTGGCCGCTGCGGGACATTTCGTTCGACGTGAAGAAAGGCGAGGCGGTCGGCATCGTCGGTCGCAACGGCGCAGGCAAGTCGACGCTCTTGCAGATCATCGCCGGCGTGCTGCAAGCGACCGAGGGTGAGGTGTCCGTGGAGGGCCGCGTCGCTGCGCTGTTGGAATTGGGCAGCGGCTTCAACCCCGAATTCACAGGACGCGAGAACGCTTATCTGAACGGGTCGATCCTCGGCCTCACGCGTGCGGAAATGGATGCCGCAATGCCGGAGATCATCCGGTTCGCGTCGATCGGCGAGTTCTTCGATCAGCCGGTGAAGCATTATTCGAGCGGGATGATGGTCCGGGTCGCGTTTGCCGTGCAAGTGCAATTGAACCCCGACGTGCTGATCGTCGACGAAGCGCTTGCGGTTGGCGACGCGCTGTTCCAGAAGCGCTGCTATCAGCGCATACGCGAATTGCGCGACCGCGGCGTCGCGATCCTGTTCGTGTCGCACGATATCGAGTCGGTCAGAACCTTCACCGATCGCGCCATTCTGCTCGACAAAGGCAGACTCGCCGTCGCGGGACCGTCTTCAGAAGTCGTGCTCGCTTATCGCAAGCTGCTTCACGACGAAGAGAACCGTGCGAAGCAGAGCGAGATCGACGAGCATAAGGCAGCAACGAAGGCGATCGCCGGCGCGGAGACCGCACAGGTCGCGGCGGCCGCCGAGACCTCGCCGAATGACGCGGCATCGGCGGTAACGGCGATCAGCAGCGCAGCGGAAAAGGCGATGGACGAGCCGCACGACCAGGGCAAGTTCGAGTTCGGCAGCCTGGAGGCGATGATCACGGACGTCACCGTGCTCGACGAAGCCGGCGAATCGTGCGCGACCTTCTATACCGGCGACACGGTGAAGGTGGTCGTCAAGTTCCAGATTCGCGAGGACATGGACAAGCTGTACGTCAACCTGCGCATCCGTAACAAGGAAGGCATCAAGATGTACTCCTGGGGCACGTTCAACCAGGATGCCGAATTGATGGCGGCCGGACGTGACGGTTTCATTTTCTGGAACCGCAAGTTCCGCGCGGGCGAGGAGCATACCGTCGTGTTCACGATGGACGCATGCGCTCTCGGCGAAAATTTTTACGAAGTGCAGGCTTCGCTGATTCATCAACAGTCGATGAATTTTTCCGATCAGGCCATCCTGCACTGGATCGACGAAGCCGCGTTCTTCATGGTTCGCGCGCGCGTGGACACTCATTTCTTCGGCGGCGTATGCGACCTGCACATGCACGCCGAACTGCAATCGGACGCGGGCAGCAGCGCGAAGCCCGGTGCCGAGGCATCTCGCGCCTGATCGCAGACCCCCGAAAAGTCCGGACCACGACGCGTTCCGGACGCAACGCCACTCCCGCATCGCCGAGCGTAAATCGAACCTATGTCTGACGAGTTACTGGTCTTTCTGCGTCAATGCCTGATCTGCTTCGGGCATTGCCGTGTCCTGTATGTGGGCGACGGATTGTCCGACGCGCTGCGCGTACTGCTGGACGCAGGCTGCGATGCCCATGGCCTGGCACTCGATGAAGAGGAAGCACGCGCTGCGGCAACGCAGTTCGCACCCGGCCGCGTTCATCGCGCGACCGACGCCGGGGCATTGCCCGAAGGCGTGGCGGCCGATCAGTTCGATGGACTGATCGCCACGCTCTCTGCTTCCCCGGAGTCCGAAGTGGGCGAGGCGCGCGATCGTGCGTCGAGAGCCATCCTTGCGCGCCCGTTTCAGCAGATCGCGGTGCTCGGCCCGGCGCACGCCGCTGCGGCCGTCGTGAACCGCGTCGAATATCGCCGGCATCCGCGCACCAAAACATCGTGGTGGTCGCAGCCTTTGCCGCGCACGAGCGCTCGCCAGTCAGCATTTTTCGAAGGATTGCCGTCGGGCGTGGCGCAGTTACAGGAAACCGCGCCGCCGCAAGACATGCTTGCGCACGTAGACTCCGCGTGGCCGACCGCCTTCGACGACGCCGTCGAGGCCTGCGCATTCGTACGTATCGGCGATGTCGTATTCGTGCTCGATTCGAGCGCGGGCAGCGCGGCGCGTGTCGTCGCCCAGAACAGCGCGGCGCGTGCGGTCATCGGCTACGAGCCCGACGAGGCCAGCCTCGGCTACGCGCGCACTCGCTATGGCGTGGACGAACGCGTGTCCTTCTTCGCGGACGCCGCCGCCCGCACCGATCGGGCAGCATCGTTCGACGTCCTTTTTGCGCTCGATTCGCACGCGTTTCCCGCCGAAGTGCTCCAGGCCGAGATCGAACGTCTGCGTCCCGGCGGACGCGTGGTCATCGGCATATCCCGCGAGCGCGCGGCGGACCGGGCGCAGGAAGGGAGCATATCGCCGCGCGCCTGGCTGCATCACGTGTGCGGCGGGCAGGCAGAAAGCGTGCTTGCGGAGCGGGCCTTCATGTCGGTGGCATTGCCAAACGGCGACACAGGCCGTACGTGGTCCGAAATCGGCATCGACGATCCCGCGGACATCGCTGGCACGCTCATTCTCATTGCAATGCGTGACCCGCTTGCCGGTCACGCGGCGGATTTCGTCGAAACGACGTTCGAAACCGTCGACGCGCCGAATTTCAACGTGCTCGCCGACCGCCGCGAGATGACCAATCCGTGGCTCTTCAAGAGCATGATCGCGATCGGCATGCGTCTAACGAACGACGATTCGCTCGATGCGCTCAATGCGCAGGTCATGGCGACCGTGCCTCGCAACAGCGCGGATTTCGGCGCGGCCTTGTGCGGCCGCGCTTACCGCGTGCTTGGCCGCGCGAGATCGGAGCAAGAGGTCCGCGCGTGCCTCGACGATATCCGCGACTATGTCGCTGCCGCCGGCGATTCGGCGCATCAGTTGCGATGGAAGGTATCGTTGACTTTCGTCGCCGCGCGGCTCGCGCAGCGGCTCGGCGATTTAGCGGCGGCGGAAGACTGGGCGCTGCGCTGCGCTGCGATGGACCCGATGCCATTCAGCCCGTTGCTCGGCACGAAAGTCGTGGCCGCACTTGATCTGGCCGCGACCCTGGCGCTCGTTCGCGGCGACCGGCAGGTCGCCCGCGAGCGCCTGAAGCAGGGCGTCGAAACCGTGCGCCGCCTCCTGTCGGGCGACTGGCTCAATGTGCTCGGCAATGTCGAGAAGCCGCTCAGCTTCGGCCTGCCCGAGGTCTCGCAGCTTGCCGAGGCCGGCGCGCGTTGCTCGTATCTGCTGAATTTTCTCGACGACGCCGGCTCGCGGCCCGGATTCGTCTGGCAGGAGCACCGCGGCTTCTTCGAACGCATTCTGGACGAGAAGAATACGAGGCTCAGCGCGCTGACGGCGGGGTACGCCGTGCTCGCGGGCAACGAGGCGCGCCTCGAAGCAGTGGCGAGCCAGCGCGAAGTTGAGCGGCATCGCCTCGAATCGTTGGTCGCGGACAACGTCGCCGAACATCAACGGCTCGAAGGCGTGATCGACGAACTGAATAAGGAAAGGCAGCGACTCGAGTCGATCATTGGCGAGGTCAACGGCGAGCGCGAGCGGCTCGATCGCGTGGTCGAGGAAAAAGAACGAGACAGAACGAGGCTCGAGGACTTAGTTCGAAGTTTGAGCGAGAATCAGGCGCCGCACACGGAGAGTATCACTGGCGCTAATATCGTCGGCGGGGCGTTCGCTCGCGAGCAACAAACAGGACGCATTTTGAGAAGACTCAGTATCTGGCGCGTGATCAGGCGCGCTCTTTTCGGCGGCGCGGAAGCGCCCGCCGTGCTTGGACCCGAGGCGGCCCACGTCGACGCGCGCGCGCCCCGACGCACGCCGGGCGCACCGCTTTCGATCGATGACATCGTTGCACCGTGGCTCGCCGGATTCGATCTCGGCGAGCGCCCCTGGCGCTGCACAGAGCGTGCGGCGCGGCAACTGGGCACGTCAGTCGACGGGCAAAGCGCGACGAGCGACGACAATGCACATCTCGTGATTGTGTCCGCGTCGGAACTGAAGGCATGGCCGCGCGATGAAATGCGCCGAATCGTCGCGCTCTTCGACGATGCCGACGACGCCTATGCGCTGCGCAACGAGGTCTACGACAAGGTCGATCTGTGCATTGGGCTCGGTCCCCGTGTCCATGAGCGTCTCGCGCTGCTGCATCCGATGGTCGCGCGCGCCGATGGTTCAGCCCTCGACGCGGCCCGCCGCTTTGCCAGCGCGGCCGACGAAGGCGCCGTGCTGCCCGTTCCCGCGTTTGCAGCCGAACTGCGAGGCGCGCCCGTCGTGCTCCTGCAGGTGGACAGCTTCATGGTCGGTGGACTCGAGCGCGTGGTGTTCGATCTGCTCGACACGCTCGCCATCTCCGGATTCCGGCCGATGCTCGGCGTGACCGGCGACATCGCACCGGAAGCCGAGGCCGAGCTCAAGGAGAGGCGCTTTGCGTACGTGCGCCTGCCATCCGAGCCTGATGCCCTGCGCCGGCTGCTGCAAGAGCGCGAGGTGGCGCTCGTCAACGCGCACTATTCGCTGACACTCGCGGAAGTCTGCGCGTCGCTCGGCATTCCGTTCGTGCAGACCGTCCACAACATGTACCAATGGCTCGACGAGCCGAGCAAGCAGAAGTGGCGACAGGCCGACGAAATCACCGATTGCTATATCTGCGTGTCGGCCAACGTCGCCATGTTCGCGGATACGAATCTGCGTCTCGCGACCGAGCGTATGCTGGTAATTCCGAACGGCTGCGACTCCGCGGGCATGGTGCCGCTCGCAGCGCCCGAGCGCGATGCCGAATTGCGCGCCGAGTTCGGCTTGCCGCAGGACAGCGCGGTATTCGTCAATGTCGCGTCGATCAATCCGGTCAAGGGGCAGGGCTTGCTGATCGAGGCGTTCGCCATCGCGCATGCCGCGCGTCCGAACATTCGGCTCGTCATACTCGGCAAGCACGCAGACGCGGGCTATGCGCAGCGTCTGCGCGAGAAGATCGAGCGTCATGGCTTGCAGGATGCGGTGCTATTGCCCGGCTACCGGTCGGACGTGCATCGCTTTGTCGATGTCGCGCGTGCCATCGTCATGCCCTCGTTCACCGAGGGCTGGAGCCTTGCGATCTCCGAAGCGGTGCAGCGTCATGCGCCTGTCATCGCGACGGATGTAGGAGGCGCGCGCGAGCAATTGGTCGACGAGGCCAGCACGGTTATCGACGCCTACCGAACGGACTGGGCGACGCTTGACGGCCCGATGTTCTATGAAGCGATCGCCAAGGAAGATACGTTGCTCGCCGTGCGCGATCAACTTGCGGCGGCGCTCATTGCGCACGCGGACCGGCCAGTGCGCGCCGCGCGCCAAGCGTTGCAGCGCTCGTTTACGTCGATGACGCCCGCGCAAGCCTACGAGAGGCATGCGGAAGTTTTCAAGGCCTTGCTGTATCGCAAGTCGGCTACCCCGATACGTTACGCGTCGTACCGGCCGCAACGCCAGAGCCGTTATCTTTCAAGAGACTAGCGCGGACGGCCTCGTGGCCGAGTCTTCATTCATAGAAGGTTTCAACGATCATGCGTAAGAAAAAAGTTGTCGTATTCGCAGGCACGAGGCCTGAAGCAATCAAGGTCATCTCGACGGTGCGCGCATTGCGCGATGCGCCGGACGAATTCGACTCCTGCCTTTGCTCCGTCGGCCAGCATCGGGAAATGTTGATGCAGGCGTTCGCCGACTTCGGCGTCGTGCCCGACGCAAGCCTCGACGTCATGGCGCAGAACCAGACGCTCGCTGGCCTGAGTTCGCGCCTCTATACGGCCATCGATGCGTTTCTCGAAGCCGAGCATCCGGATATCGTCGTGGTCCAGGGCGACACGATGACCGTCCAGGTGGCAGCGCTGACGGCTTTCTATCGCAAGATCAAGGTCGCGCACATCGAGGCGGGCCTGCGCAGCCGCGACATGCGCGCACCGTTTCCGGAAGAGCTGAACCGCCGGGTCACGTCGCTCGTGACCGATGTGCACTTCGCGCCTACTTCCCTGTCGCGCGACAACCTGCTCGCCGAACACGTGCCCGCCCATCAGATCCACGTGACCGGCAATACCGTCGTCGATGCGCTGTATCTGATGCTCGAGCGTCTGAAGAACGAGCAGGTCGCACTGCCGCCGCGCGTCGAGGCGGCGATCGCGGAGAAGCGGCGCATCGTGCTCGTCACGGGGCACCGCCGCGAGAGCTTCGGCGAAGGCTTCGAGAACATATGCAAGGCGCTCCGCGAATTGGCCGTACGCTATCCGGAAGCCCGGATCATCTATCCGGTCCATCTGAATCCGAAGGTGCGCGAGACGGTCAATCGCGTACTGAGCGGGCAGCCCGGCATCTATCTCGAAGAGCCGCTCACATACAAGCCGTTCCTGAAGCTGATGAACGCCAGCCACGTGATTCTCACGGACTCGGGCGGCATTCAGGAGGAAGGCCCGGCGCTCGGCAAGCCGGTCCTCGTGATGCGTGACGTCACGGAGCGTCCGGAAGGCGTCGATGCCGGTGTGAACAAACTGGTGGGCACGCAGGTGGACCGCATCGTCTCCGAAGTGTCGCGCCTGCTCGATGACGAAAGTGCCTATCAGGCGATGTCGGCGGGCAAGAATCCGTTCGGCGATGGCACCGCTGGGCAACAGATCGTCTCGGTGCTGCGCACGCTCGCCTGACGACTTGACCAGGAGCCGTTCGATTACGAGCGGCTTCTGCCCGGCCTATACACCCACAAACGCGCTGTCGCAAAGTTGACGAACATGCCGGCGATGGAACCGATCGCGACCGCGATCAGCGGTCCCGTTCCCGAGTGCGGCAGCGCTTTCATTGCGAGCACGTAGGCGCCGTAGTTGCACAGGCCGCCGAAGGTCATCGCGACCAGATACTCGTACCACTCGCGCCAGGCCGAATGCCGATGCCCCTCGGTGAAAGTGAAGCGGCGATTGATGCGCCACGTCACGAAGGCCGCGCACAGAAACGAGATCAGCCGTCCGACGTAGAGCCCCGCGCCCAAAGCGAGCATCGCATAGAGCACCCCGGAATCGACCAGAAAGCCGATTGCCCCGGCTATCGCAAAACGGACGAACTGACGCATTTCAATGGGGCTGCCGGCGCACGGCGGGCACGGCCAGATAGGCGAAGTGCTTGGCCTCGTTGCGGCCGCGCGTGACCGTATCGAGGACGATGCCGCAAATCAGCAGGATCGCGCCGACGAGCATCAGGCCGCTGCTGAGAATCACCGTGGGCACGCGCGGCACGAGTCCGGTTTCGAAGAACGTTTCGAACACCGGGATTGCGAAGGCAACCGAGAGCGCCGCGCACAGGAAGAAGCCGGACGAGAAAAAAGCGAGCGGCTTCTCCGTCTTGAACAGCTTCAGAATGGTCATCAGAATGCGGAACCCGTCGCGATAGGTGTTGAGCTTGCTTTCCGAGCCTTCCAGTCTCGATTTGTAGTTCGTCTCCAGTTCAGCGACCGGCATTCGCAGGCTCAGCGCGTGGACCGCCAGTTCGGTTTCGATTTCGAAGCCCGCGGAGTGCGCCGGGAAACTCTTCGCGTAGCGGCGCGAGAATACGCGATATCCGGAAAGCATGTCCCGGAAGGTCTTGCCGAAGATGGTGGCGGCGCACCGCGTGAGCAGAACGTTGCCGAAACGATGCCCCAGCCGATAGGCGGTTTCTTCGTCGCTGAGACGCGAGCCCACGACCATGTCGAGATGCCTCCCGACCAGAAGATTGACGAGCGCGGGTGCGGCAAATGCGTCGTAGGTCGCGTCACCGTCGACCATGACGTAAACGTCGGCCTCTACATCGGCAAACATCCTGCGTACGACGTTGCCCTTTCCCTGAAGCGGCACCGCGATAACTTCCGCGCCCGCGTCGCGCGCCACGCGGGCGGTGTCGTCGGAGGAGTTGTTATCGAATGCGTAGATCTCGGCCGTGGGGAGGCTTTGCCTGAAGTCACGCACGACGCTCGCGATGGCGGCTTCCTCGTTATAGCAAGGAATGACGACCGCGACGCGCGGGTAAGGTTTTTCGCCCATATTCATGCGCAGAATTATTGCATATCCGCATGCGGGCACGGCCCGCGAACTGACTAGCGCGGCTGCTCCGCGCGCCGCGTCGTGAAGGACGGAACGAAGTTGAGCGCGACCAGAATCCAGCCGACCACGAATGCGGCCCACGCCCAGTTCATGAACGGCGGCAGGAATTCGAAACGGACGGTCGATCGTCCTGCCGGCAGTTCGACGCGCTGGAATATCTCGCCGGTTTGGGCGATCGGCGCCGCCTCGCCGTTGACGGTCGCGCGCCAGCCCTGCATGAAGAGTTCGAGCCGCGTGAGCGTCGAGGCGGCGGTGCAGTTCGCATCGACGCCGTTGCGCGTGTCGGCGACCAGCGTGCAACCCGGCGCGTCGAAATAGGGCGCGGGACTCGCGAGCTCGAATACGCGCATGGCCTTGTCGTTGAAGACTTCCTTCAGCGTTGCGTCCGCCGTTGCATCGACATGGTGGACGAGCGATGCGAAGGCGGGCAGTCCGAGAGCCTCTTTCGGCGCAAGCACGTAGCGGACGCCGACACGTCGGTACGCGTCGAGATTGGCGATCAACTGATCCGCAGCCGAAGGCCCTGCAAGATCCTGGCGACTGCTGCCGGTGAAGAGGATCGGCGGTGCGTTGCTGTCGAGGTGGCGTTCGACATAGTCGGTCCAGATTCGCGGAATCGGCAGATCGTTGTGATTGATCGACGCGATGCCGAAGTACGCGCCGTAGTTGGGCTGCACCGGCCCGAGCGTCACGAAGCGTTGCAAGCCGAGGTTCTTCTGCAGGAAATGCACGCCGTCGAGCACCACGGTGCCGCGCGAAGGCGTGCTGAGTGTGGGAATCACGAAGCAAATCACGGTCTCCAGCACGAGGAGCGCCGCCAGCGCGCGTCGCCGCGTCTCGCCACTGCGCGTGCGCCACGCGACGGCAGCCATTGCCAGCAAGACAACGGCGACGAAGATGCCATTGCCGAGCGCGAGCCGGCCATGAAGGCTCATGCCATATCGATGCGTCGTCCAGATCGCGGCGACGACAGCGACCGCGAGCAGCGCGGTGGCGATCTTGAGCGCACGAGACTCGGCTTCGCGAGAGATATCCGTGAGCGCAAATGCAGCGAGCACGCACAGGCTGAATTCCCATGACGGTGGCAGATAGCGGAAATACGCCGCGACCTTCAGCCCCGGCACAACCTTCACGATCAGGCTGGCGCCGGGGAATCCGTATGAGATAGCGACCGTCACCAGCACCCACAAGACGAGTGCGATTCGCAGACCGCGAAAGGAGCGACCCGTTGCGCCAGCGAGCGCGAGTCCGACCAGCACGCAACCGGCATAGCCGCCGACCGAGCCCCAGAATCCCGCATGCTCGGGAAGCTGAAAAATGGCGCCGAATGCGTAAGGCGCGAGTATGCCGACCAGAAAGCCGGGACTCAGGTGAATCGACTCGAAGCCGGGGCCTTCGTGTCCGCCGGTATTGGCGAGCGGCAGGAAATCGAAGAACGGAACGAGCACGGGCGCGCTGATCGCGAGTGCGGCGATTCCCCCGATCGCTACGCGTCGCAGGAAGATCCAGCGATCGGCGTGCGGCAGCGCGGCGGTACGCACGAGTGTCCAGACAAGAATCAACAGACCATCCAGATACGCGACCTCGGGGAATCCGGCATAGAGCGATGCGGCGAGACCGATCGACAGCAGCGCATAGCCGCCGGCCTTCGCGCGTGCGACCCGCTGATGCAGTATCTCGATGCCGAGCAACGTGAGTGGAAGGAACGGGATCGGGTTGATGACCGCGTTCGCGAGCCAGGCGTAGGTGCCGTTGAATTCGAATGCCAGCGCGGCGGCGACGGCCGCGAGCTTCGAACAGCCGATCTTGCGCAGCAGTGACCAGGTGGAGAGACCGGAAATGACCTGTAACGCGATATGCATGTACAACTGACCGTTCTTGAGCACGAGCAGCCAGGTCAACGGAAAGAGCGCCGCGGACTGCACTTCTCCGACGAGTGGCGTGCCCACGCCTTCGAAATGATTCCACCACGGAATGTGCCCGCTCAGGACATCGAGCGCGGCGCGGTGACCCAGCGCGTGGCTCGTGAACGCGATATTCGGGTCGATGGTGGGAAAGGGCGGGAAGCCGCCGAACGGGCCGGGGCGCAAGCCGTCCGCGATGCCGCCGTAGAGCAGGGTCGGGTCGGCGATCAGCATGCCGAGAAGCTGCGGAGCCCGCGCGAGAATCGGAGCAAGCATCAGAATGCCGACGCACAGCAGGGTGGACTTCAGGCGGACGGCAGATCCGTCGGTGGTCGTGCGGGGCATGGTTGACGCAATCGGGATTGTATTGGGCAAGCGATCCTAACATCCCGAGGGGAAGGCGAGACTACTTGGGCATCGCGACTCCCGTAACCCTGACCATCGAGCTTCGCTGATCGATGGTCACACGCACGGTGTCGGAAGCGGCGCAATGCGGATCGGTGTAGTAGAAGAATCGCCGCTTGTAGTTGTCACCGTAGTCAACGAGCCAGAAGGCGTTACCGCGGCCGAGGAAGATCCAGAACGGCGCGGGGCCAGGTTGATCCGACGGCTTTTCGGGTGCGAAGCAGAATGTTGTGTCCTTGTCGATGGGAACGCTCTTGATCGCCTCCTGCGCATCGCGAATGCCCGCTCCATACGGGGACAGCATGAAGTTGTTGCGCGTGGGCGCGCCGTTCTCCACCGAATAGAAGATGAAACACACGGTGAGCGTCAAGAGCACCCAGGATCTTCGTTCTTCGGCACGGAAGACTTGCCCGGCGAAATTGCTGAACAACGTGAGGACCAGCATGAGATAGGGAATCGCCAGATAGCCGAGTGTGCGCTGCGCGCCCAAAAAGAAGAGCATGCCGACGGCAGTAGCCATGCTGCCGGCGAGCGGGATCGTCAGCAAATAGTTTCTCTTCCAATTCCACAGCGTCAATATCAGGATCGCGGCGAAAAGCAAGCGGTACCAAGAGCCGATCATTCCTTCGCGCAGGAGTTCATCGTAGAACCGTGCGTAGTCGATAGAGTGATCGAGCGACAGATCAAGGTGGTAGTGAACGTCTGCGCTGTGCGAGATTGCGAGCGACCAGGCAAGGGTGCACGCGGCCAACAGCGCAATGCCCGAGACGAGCGGGATGAAACGATTCAAGGGCGAGCGGTGATGGCGAAGAACCACGTGAAGACCGACAAAGACCAACGCGAAAAGCGACGACACATTGGAAAACATGGCGAGCCCGTAGATCAGCGCCGAGCGGAGGACGCGGGGATGTCCTGCGTTGATATCGCGCAGGGTCGAAAAGATGAACCAGAACGAAAACAGGTGCGCGATGGTGTGCTGGGAGTTCGAGATCCACGACGCATGCGGCACGGTTGGCGTCATGTAGAAATAGACCATGGCGGCAGTCGCGGCCGTCCAGGGATCGAGATCGAACTCGCGTAGCGTGCGGTAAATCAGTGTGCAGACGCCGGCGATGACCACAAGATTGAGATAGAAATAATTACTGCTGTCCGCGCCTAACAAATGCGAGGTGAGGAAGAAGTAGAGATCGCGCGTAATTGGTCGGCCGAAGTTGATCGCGGGGTTGAACAGTTCGGACAGATGAAGCGTCGAGTAGTACGGCCAAAATTCGAAGTCGTCCTGGAAGAAATACGAGCGGCTGATGATGGTGAGATAGGCCGCTAGCACCAGCACACAAATGCCGAAACTCACATAAGCAAGCAATCTTCTGAAGTTGTCAAATCGCGACGTATAGGCCAACACTTTTCTCCTTCCGCGAGTTCGCGTGCGCGAGTACCTTTCCTTCGGGCGTCGGTAGAGTTCGCCAGGTCCTTCGCCTCGAGCGCTTTGTCCGCCATAACTCTGCTGAGTTGCTGGACAAGGCACGAAGCCTTCTGTCGGCGTAACCAATTCGACACAGCGCCCGAAGGACTGTATTGATGACGTGAATTTCCTTCGAGGCGCGGGAGGCCGCCACGATACGGTCATGCAAACGAAGGGCGAATTGATTTTCTCGACGGCCTGCGCGGATGGGCCGCATTGATGGCGTGTTCTGCTGCCTTCGGCATACTTTGCTGATCATTGGGGCCGCGCAGTCGAAATGGATGAGCTTTCCGACAGACGGCGCGCTCGCGGTGCGACGGTACCGCAGGTCGGGTATTCCGGTGCTCGCGTCATGCACACTAACATACCTGATGATGACGTTGCGCCTCAATAACGCGCCGCATTCGGCGCGGATGCTGCAACGAAGCAGCCTGCCGGCGACGGCGTTTCAGTTCCACGAATCGCTTCGAAGCCTGCTCGAATTCGCAACTATCAACGTCCTTTCGACTATGTCGCTTCGCTTAGCTACAATCCCGTTCTGTGGACCATGAGCGTAGCGATAGTGGGCAGTTGTATCGTATTCGCGCTGCTGGCTGCTTCTCCGACTTCACGGGTTCGGGCGCTTCGCTGTTCATCGAGCAGGCGATTCTCCAGCGCCATGCTCTGCTTCACCAACCGGATTCGTAATGCGACTTGCGTTGCTCTATACCTTCTTCGCCGCCATCGCCACCGTCGCCAACATCGGCGCGCAGGACGTCGTCACGCGCATCTACAGCGGTCCGTGGCACCTTCTGCTATCGGTGTTCGTCGGCACAGGCGTCGGCCTCGTCGTGAAGTACATGCTCGACAAGAAATGGATCTTCCGCTTCAAGGCGGAGAACGCGCGCCACGACGCGACCATGTTCACCCTCTACGTGACAATGGGCCTTGTCACGACCGCCATCTTCTGGGGCGTGGAGTTCGGATTCAATCACATCTTCGGGACGGCCGAAATGCGCTACGTAGGCGGTTGCATCGGTCTTGCGATCGGTTACGTAATCAAGTACCGGCTCGACAAACGCTACGTGTTTCGCAGCCTCTCTCCTGGCGCGGCGCGCGCTTGAACAGAGCGCGCGCGACGCCTCGGGTGATTGGCATGTACGGCGCGCACTCCGTCTTCGTCGAGCTTCGTGCCCGAGGCGATCAGTGGCCTGACTTTACTGTCGTATGCCAGGGGCCGCCCGGCGCTGCCTCGATGAAATACGCGCCGTCCTGCTGAACGGTTATTCTCGACTGCATCGTCGGCGCATGGAACCGTGTGGCGCCGTTGGCGAATAGCAGCACGAGAAATGCAACCGCCACATAACGCAAAAGTTTCAGCGGACTTTTTGCGGCGGCAATTGCGAGCGCCCAGATGCACAGCACGAAGGGGGTGAAAGTGTATCTGGCGACGCCATCGTAGAACCACTGCACTGCGACAGCAGGAGCATCGTTTCTCACCACGCCCAGCATCCAGAGGACCACGGCCGTGGCCACCGCAATGAAATTGACGGCGCGCCATCGTCCTTCTGGCGAAAGTACGCAGGTCAGGAATATTGCCAGAGTGATCAGCGCTGCGTACGTCATCGAATCATCCGTCGCAGGGAGAACCTGCGGGATGAAGAAGGACTCCATTATGAAGTGCTTCAGGAAGGTCTCGATCCACGGATAGTGCAGGTACTCGACTAACGGGTGTAGCGGATGCCGGTCGTTTGCGAACGCATATATCGCCAATTGAGTGAAACCTGCCGCGAGCACGATCACGAACGGCGCAAGGCGCCGAAGTCTTTCCTCGCGTTTGAGCGCCACGAGCGCGCCAAGAACCGCGAGCGGAACGAGGATGGCGCTGAAGGGCCCGGTGAGAGCCAGAACAAGAACGATGAAGCATCGGGCGAGAAGGTGCTCGCTATGCTCGCGTCCCAACGTGTCCAGCAACATCGCCATTAACAACGGACCCAGCGTCCATTGCAGATTCGTGAGATTCAGCCAGCTCTCTCCGGTGTGCGGCAATAGAACAGGCGCCAGCGCCATCACGAACGCGGCAGGGCGCGGGAAATATCGAATGGCTATGACGTAAAGATAGCTACAGACCGAGGCCGTGAGGAGTGCGCACGTCCACGCAAAAGCTATCGCGATTCCCTGCACGTCTCCATCCAGGGCGCGAAAGGCAAAGGCGACCAGTCGCGGAATGATGTGAAGGTAGCCGGCGTAGGGCATCAAGATGGCGTGTGCGCCGAACTTGTACGCTTGCCCGATGAATACGGTAGCGTCTTCCGCCCAGAGATAGCCTTGCTGCAGTCTCTCCGGCATTCTGTAGAGCAAGATGACGACGGCAATGAGGTACGTCAGCACGACGTCGGGGGCGAGCGAAAAAGACGCGCGAGCGCATCCGGTGTCCGCCAGCCGACGGCTCTCATTCGAGGTCTTGTCCATCGATTTCATCAGCATGGGTGTCGGGCTCATCGTGAGTCATTTGCTCGACGAGAAGTGGATCGTTGTCATCGAGGTTTTAGATGTTTGCCCGCTTGAACATGAACCGCGGCACATTGCGAATGATCATCATGATGCCCCACCAGAACCACGGCGTATAAAGCACGTCCTTCTTCCTGTCGATGCCGCGCACGATATCCTTCGCGACCTTCTCGGGCGTCGCGACCAGCGGACCGGGCAGAGGCAGGCCCGCGGTCATCGGCGTGGCGACGAAGCCGGGTTTGATATCGACGACATGCACGCCGACCTTGAAGAGCCGCGCGCGCAAGCCTTCGAGAAACGCCTGCAATGCCGCCTTTGCGCTGCCGTAAAGATAGTTCGACGGACGCCCGCGATCTCCCGCCACCGATGAAATCACCGCGAGCGTGCCGTGCCGCTGCGCTTCGAGCCGGTTGGCAATCGGCGTGAGCAGCGCGATCAGCGAAAGCGCGTTGGTGTGGAACTCGCGCACCGCGACGGCGGGATCGTTCTGGCAGGTCGCCTGATCGGGCAGCGTGCCCGACGCGACCAGCACGATATCGATCGAGTCCATGTGCGCGGCGCAATCGGCGAGCATCGCGGCGTGATCGTCGAGCTTGTCGACATCGAGCCGATGCACTGCAGCAGCCGCCGCTCCGCGCGCCGTCAGATCGGCGGCGACCTGCTCCATGCGTTCCTGATTGCGCGCGACGAGAAAGAAGCGCGCGCCTTTCGCGGCCCATTCGCGCGCGCAGGCGATGGCAATGGCGGACGTGGCGCCCACGATGACGATGTTCTTCATAGGCCGGTCATTCGTTTCCAGAAATGCGACAGCATGGCCGGATCGCGGAGCGATTCGAGCTGCTGCCATTGAGGATAGGCGGCGCGGAAATCGGCGCCCGACATGTGCGCGTCCTTGGCCGGATAGATGCGTCCGCCGGCTTCGCGCACGATCGTGTCGAGCGCGGCGAACAGGTGCGAATTGCGCATCTCGTGCTGCGGAAAATCGAGCGCGAGCGATGTCCCTTCCATCGGAAACGACAACAGCCCGGGCGACGAAATGCTCCCGCAGCGCTTGAGCACCGCGAGAAAGGAGCCCGTGCCGCTCGACGAAATGCGATCGAGCATCGCACGCACCGCATCGCGCGCGCTCGCGGCCGGCACGACGCACTGATACTGTTGAAACCCCTGCGGCCCGTAGATGCGGTTCCATTCGAGCAGGCTGTCGAGCGGATAGAAATAACCGTCGTAACCCACGCGCGTAATCTCGATCGGTTTGCGCTGCTTGCGGTAATACAGCTCGTTGAAAGCGCGCAGCGTGAGACCGTTGATGAGCGAAACGGGCGGCGTGAAGGGCACGCGGCGCTTGTGCCGTTCTTCGACATCGAGCGAGCCGTGAATCGCGTGATCGCCCGCCATGAAGATGCCGCGTCCGAGCGCAGGCCCGCGGCTCGCGCAATCGACCCACGCGACGCAGTACTCGTGCTTTGCGTCGTATTCTTCCGACAGGTCGAAAAATTCGTCGAGCTTGCCGAAGCGGATGCTCGTCACGTCGATGAGACTCGTGCGGATCGGCATCAACGAGAATTCGGCCCACAGGATAAGTCCGGTGAGCCCGAGCCCGCCGATCGTCGCGTTGAACATGTCCGTGTTCGCTTCGGGCGAGCACTCGATCAGCGTGCCGTCGCTGCGCGCGAGGCCGAACGCTTGCACGTGCCGTCCGAACGTGCCGCGCACGTGATGATTCTTGCCGTGCACGTCGTTGGCGATGGCGCCGCCCAGGGTCACGTACTTCGTGCCGGGCGTGACCGGCAGCATCCAGCCGCGCGGCACCGCGAGCGCGAGAATCTGCTCGAAGGTGATGCCGGGCTCGGCGCGCACGACGCCGCGCGTCCAGTCGGCGGAAATGATCCGATCGAGCGCGAGTGTCTGAAATACGTGATCGGAACTGGCGAGGCACACGTCGCCGTAGCTGCGGCCGTTGCCGAACGCGAGCGTCGTGCCGTGCGTGCGCTGCACGTCGCGCCATTGCGCCTGCGCTTCATCGCGCCAGTGCGTAGCGTGCGCGGTCTGCGGCAGGCGCGGGTAGCGGCCCCAGGAAAGCAGTTCGCTCATCGCTCAGATCGCGAGCCAGAACGCGAAGCCGCACAGCGCGACGACCAGCAGGCTCATGCGATCGCGCGCCGCGAACACGATGGGGTCGTCATGCATCTCACCGCGATGCGCGATGACCCAGGTGCGGCTGATCCAGTAGAGCATGACCGGGCAAGCTATCCAGATGTATTGCGGATGCCTGTAAAGCGCCGCTGTGCGCTCGTCCTGGATATACATTGCGAGCACGAGCACGGAGATATAGCCGGAGGCCGTGCCGAGCGATGACACCACGGAAAGATCACTCGACAGATAGCCGCGGCCGCGCGTCTTCTCGTGTCCGGCCCTGAGCGTAGCGTGAAGCTCGGTATAGCGCTTGACGAGCGCGAGACTCAGGAAGAAGAACATCGAGAAGGCGAGCAGCCAGAACGTCAGATGCACGCTGATCGCCGCCGCGCCGGCGACGATACGCGTCGTGTAGAGCATGGCGAGCGTGACGACGTCGATCATGACGCGACGCTTGAGCGCAAGCGAGTACGCGAGGGTCAGCACGTAATAGCTAAGCAGCACGATGTTGAATCGCCACGGCAGGAAGGTGAGCGCGATTGCAAAGGCGGCGGCAAGCAGCACGGGACAGAGCGTTATGCCCGACAGGAGCGGCAGCGTGCCGGCCGCGAGCGGGCGCTTTCTCTTGACCGGATGATGACGATCGTCTTCGAGATCGAGCAGATCGTTGAGCAAATACACGCTTGACGCGCACAATCCGAATGCGAGGAACGAGAGCAGGGCGAGTCCGATCAGCGGCAGCGAATTCAGATGATGGCCGGCCAGCAGTGGCACGAAAATCAACAGGTTCTTGAGCCACTGATGCAGGCGCAGTGCCTTCGCCCAGACTTTGAGCGTCGGCTGGCGATTCTCGAAGACCTGTTCGATGTTGTCGTGCTTCGACGCCGCGCGCACGACACCCGCATGCGGATTAACCACATAGGCGCGGTCGGCGGCCTGCCACACGGCGATGTCGTCGTGCGAATTGCCGACGTAATCGAAGCCCTTTTCGCCGTACTCTTCGACAAGCCGATCGCGTTTCTTGTGCGATGAAAGATTGACCTGCTCGTTGGTCGCGAACACGCGATCGAAGATCCCGAGATGTTCTGCAATACGGTGCGCGAAAGATTCGTGGCTGGCCGTTGCAAGCGCAATGCTTCGGCCGGTGTCCCGCATTTCCTGAAGCCAGCCGACGACCTGCGTATTGTAGGGCAGCGTCGTGACATCAATGGTGACGTGTTCCGCGAGTCGCGACTTGAGTTTGGACTTCCCGCCACTGGAAAGCCATTGCAGCGGCTTGAAGAGCTTGTGCGGCGAGGATCTCAGAAAAGCGAATCCGCTCTCGACCAGAATATCGGACTGAATCAACGTACCGTCGAGATCGACGACAATGGGCTTGCTCATTGGATTGGACGATCTAGCGGACCGGATAAGCCCACGACGATGGCTGGCTCGCGCCAGGGCGAAAAAGAAGGGCCGATCAGACCCGGCCGGATACCCATTTTCGGGGAAAATTTATCACAAAGATGGGTCCACGCCGCGCGTTTGTGCCTTTGCGCACAATGCTGTGCGCGGCCGGATTGCGAGGGGTGTCATCTTTACGGATCGATCTGCTGCTTTCAAGCGACGGACCAGCGCGAGCGGACAATGTCTGCTATGCCGCTGTGAGCCGGCAAGTATGTCCGATCTATAACTCTGACTATAACACTGAGCTACTTCCCCCAAAAAAGCGTGGCAATGTCGCGGCATCGCTTTCAAACGCGCTTGGCACAGCAGTAGATCGTCAAGACGGCAAGCGAATGAAGCAGCTCGATTCTTTGTTCTTCAGCTCCGCGATCGATCAAACGTCATATCCGCCGAAACAGACCTTGACGAGTATCTTGAGCACGTCGGCATTGCCCTTCACCGCGCTGATCTTCGTGGGCACTTCGCCCTTCGGATAGCGTCGCGTGGTCGGAAGCTCGATGCATCGATAGCCGAGCTTCGGAGCGCGATAGGACATGTAAAAGAGCAATTCGTAGCTCACGAATACGTCGCGAAAGATCGCGATCCTGGGGTCGAGAAGCATTTTCCGGCCATATCCCCGGAAGCCTTGAGTCGTATCGGTCCATTTGAAGCCCGAGAATGCGCTGAGCATGGGTGCATGAATGAACCGTATGGCAAAGTCGCGCAACTTCGGCGTGTTTTCAGCGACGCCGCCGGCAAGAAAGCGCGAAGCCTGCACGAAGTCGGCGCCTTGTTCCAGGGCATCGATGAAACGTGGAATCGCTTCCGGATCATCCTTGTCGTTTCCGTCGATAGTGACGATGTGCGCATAGCCCTGATCGAGTGCGAATGCATAGGCACAGCGCAATTGCGCGCTCAGCTTGCCCGGCGCGGTCTTCAGGATCAGGCCGCGCACCCCGTGATCGCGCAGGAATGCCTCGCCCAGCGAGCCGTCGGTGCTGCCGCCGTCGACGATGATGATGTCGGCGCGTGCAGCGCTGCCTTGGTTGCGCATGCGCGCGAGAAGGCAGCGAATGCGGTTCCCCTCGTTGATGACCGGGATGATGACGCATGCCTCGTGCTGCCGCCCGAGCCAGAACAGCGTCTCGAAACTCGGGATCTGCCAGCCGATGCGTTCGTCAAGCGAAAGGGAGGTGGTCGCAGTGTTCATGGTTTCGTCAGGCAATACGCATGGTGAGCAGCACCACGCCGGTAACGATGAGGCCGATGCCCGCGCCCGTCGTCCAATGGAACGGTTCGCGAAAGACCAGCACGGAACTGAGTGCGACGGTCGCGATGGCGCCGGATGTCAGCACCGGGTGCGCGACGTTGAGCGGCAAACGCGCGAGCGCCGCCGCATACAGCACGAATGCTGCGCCGTACAGGCCGAGGCCGAACCAGAACGGCCAGTTCGTCAAGGCGGCCGATGGATCGGATGGGGAAGGAAACTTGCGTGGCGGAAGCATGGCGAACTTCACCAGCACGCTTGCCGCCGCGTTCGAGCCTATACCCAGCGCGAGGATGATCCACTTCATCGCGACGCTCCGGCCACAGCGTCGCCGTAGTGCGAAATCGTCGTGCGCAAGGCTCGCTCGATGGCCACCCGATGCGGCTCGTCCCTAGTCGCGACCATCTCGATGGTGACGATGAACTCCGGCAGGTGCTCGCGGACGCTGCGCGCGATTGCCGAGTGATCGCAAGGACCGTCGCCGACAGGAATCAGGGCTGGCTCGCTCGCATGCACATGACCGATCACGGACGCGCACGCGCGCACCGTCGCGTCGGGGTCTTCGGCGTTGATCGTCATGGCGCCCGTGTCGAGTTGCATCCGGATCGCAGGGTGATCGACATGCCGGACGACATCGAAGGTTTCCTGGCTCGTCATCATGAAGTTCGACCCGTAACAAGGAGGATTCGGCTCCAGGCAGAAAACGACGCCGTGCTCATCCGCGATATCGCCCAGCCGCCGGAAGAAGGGCACTGCGATGTCCAGGGCTGCGTCATCGCCGAGCTGACCGCGATCGCGGTTCGTCGGAGAACCGAACACCAGCCTCGTCGCGCGTATGCCCTGGCCGATGCGGCAGACCGCTCGCAAATGCGCGAGCATCGCTTCCCGGCTGTCGTCGGAGCCGAACAGGTTCAGACCGGTCGTGCCGAACAGCAGCGACTGCATTCCCACCATTTCGATTCCGCGACTCGCCCACCAGTCCCGCACTCTCTCCATGTCGTCGGAAGTGGCGGATGCGGGCTGCGGAAAATACTTGCCCGGAGCGATGTCGATGGCGTTCACGCCATAACGTCCATACAGTTCGGCCAAGGCCTCGTCCTCAGCGACGTCCCAAGCGATGTTGGAGACCGAGATTCTCATGGTGGCCTTCAGGCTTCGGCTGTGCTGGCGAGCGGTTCCGACTGGGCATAGGCCCGCACGGCTTGCACGGCCTCGCGCCTGCTGTATTGATATCCGCCGGAACCGCCGTAGATGGCGGCGTGGCGCGTGCGCAGGTCGTAGGCGGCCGGCGCATTGCGGAGATGCTGCTCGAAGGGTTTGCCGAAGCCTAACGACGAGAGATCGGCGACGCTGATCGGCTCGGCCGTCAGATGGATCAACCGGAGACCCGCCTGTCGCGCGATTTCGATGTCCCAGGCGAGATTGATCATCGGATAAAACTGGAACACGCCGCGACTGTCGATCGCGCTCAAGTTGTTGTCGTTCAGAAAATCGAAGATGACGTTCTTGCGCAGGCCCGGTCCGACCAATCCCGGGAGACGCACGATCAGATGCTCCGGAAAATGCGCCTCGACGAACTTCTCCAGATGGCGGCGATTCTTGCCGTAGGCGTGAAGACTCGCCTCGTCGACGTCGGAATCCTCGTCCACATCGATCGGGCGGCTGAAGACGTCCACCGTGCTGATGAGCGTGAAGTGACCGCAGCGAATGGTTTTCAGATGCGCGATGAGGCCTTCGATATTGCGCAGGTCGGCTTCCGGCTCGCGGTTGGCGATCCATTTCTGCGCGGGAGTGCCGGCGCAGACGACATCGTCGAAAAATTGCCCGTCGATCGTTCCGACATTGGTCGACCGGTATAGCGACTCGAACCTGCCTTGCTTCAGCAGCGTCTGTCCGACGAAGCCGGAGAATCCGATAAGCGCGTTGGTCATGATGAATTTCCTGCGAGCCCGTTCAGGGATCTGGAGTTGCGAGGAACCTCGTGCCGCGTTTTTCAGGCAAATCGTATATGGCGTCGTTTCCTCCGCCAAGAAACCGTCGGAAAAGCCCCAGTAACTGTCGTGAAGTGACGCCCCGCCGCGCGGTTGCCGAAATCGCCGACATTAAGGACAATCGGGGCGTCTTCCACTCGTCGATGCGGTCCGTTTTCCTTTCGTGGCGCGGACGCCCCATTTGTCCGATGAACGCGAACGCCCCGCAGAACGGATCGGCGCATCAGTCCGATCCCGCCATCACCCTCAGCATTTCGATCGTGGTCTACCGGCCCGATGCCGCACTGCTCGCGCGCACCGTCGAAACGCTCGAAACCGCGCTCGCGCAGTTGCACGACGTCGCCGGGCGTCCGTGCCTGTATCTGATCGACAACGGCAATCCGGGCGAGCTGGCCGATCTGCCGGTGCCGTCAGACGCCGAATTCGACACCGTTGTGATCGAAGGGCACGGCAATGTCGGCTACGGTCGCGGCCACAATCTCGCCATCGCGCGCGCGAACAGCCGTTACCACCTGATCCTCAATCCCGACGTCGAGCTCAACGCCGATGGCCTGCGCCGCGCGCTCGCCTTTCTGCACGGCTCGCCGGAAACCGGCCTGCTCGCGCCGTGGATCGGTGGCGACGACGGCCGTCAGCAGTTCCTCTGCCGCCGCTATCCGACCGTGCTCGATCTGTTCGTGCGCGGCTTTCTGCCGTCCGCGCTGAAGAAGCCGTTCGCGGGGCGTCTCGCGCGCTACGAGATGCGCGACGTCATCGGCGAGAGCAACATCGTGTGGGATCCGCCGATCGTGAGCGGCTGCTTCATGCTCTTCAGAACCGACGTGCTCAAGTCGCTCGGCGGCTTCGATCCGCGCTATTTCCTTTATTTCGAGGACTACGACCTGAGCCTGCGCACGCGCCGCGTCGCGCGCATCGCCTATGTGCCCTCGGTGCGCATCCTGCATCACGGCGGCGGCGCGGCGAAGAAAGGCTCCGTGCACATCAAGCTGTTCGTCACGTCGGCGTACCGGTTCTTCAACCGCTTCGGCTGGAAGTGGCTATGAGCGAAACCGGCCGACGCATCGCGATTACCGGCGCCAACGGCTTCGTCGGCCGCGCCGTGAGCCGGACGCTGCTTGCGCGCGGCATCGGCGTGACGGGACTCGTGCGGCGCGGCGCGCAATGCGAAGCGGGCGTCGACACGCGGTATATCGACAGTCTCGAATCGATCGCGCCCGATGCCTTCGCCGGCTGCGATGCGGCGATCCATCTCGCCGCGCGCGTGCATGTGATGAGCGATGCCGCCGCGCAGTCGCAATCGGCATCGAAGGCCGAAGCGCTGCTCGACGCATACCGGGCGATCAACGTCGACGGCACGCTCGCCGCCGCCGATGCCGCGCGGTGCGCGGGCGTCACGCGCTTCGTGCTGATGAGCAGCATCAAGGCGCTCGGCGAAAGCGATCCGGGCCGCCCGTTCACGGAAGACGACGGGCGCAATCCGCCCGATGCCTACGGGGTGTCGAAAGCCGAAGCCGAAGTGAAGCTGCTCGAATTCGGCAGCCGCACGGGACTGGAAATCGCGATCGTGCGGCCTCCGCTCGTCTACGGTCCCGGCGTGCGCGCCAATTTTCTCGCGATGATGCGTGCGATCGCGCGCGGCATTCCGCTGCCGCTCGGCGCGATCGATGCGCGCCGCAGCCTCGTTTCCGTCGACAATCTCGCGAGCGCGACGATCGAATGCGCGCTGAATTCCGCCGCCGTGGGCCGCCTGTTCCATGTCACCGACGGCTACGACCCGAGCGTCGCGGAACTCGCGCGCAAGCTTGGCGAGCATCTCGGCAAACCGGCGCGGCTCGTGCCGGTGCCGGCGGGACTGTTGCGCGGCGTCGCGCGCCTCGCTGGCAAGACCGCGCAGATCGACCGGCTGACCGGCAGCCTGCGCGTCGATTCGCACCGCATCCGCGAGACGCTCGGCTGGCAGGCGCCGCAGACCCTCGACGAAGGCCTGGCCGCCACCGCTGCGTGGTTTCGCGCGACGCACAGTCGATAAGCCGTTCGCGAACGTTAAAATACGCGGTGTTTCGAGATCGGCATTGCAATCTTTCCGACAGGGTCTGTCGGCGCGATTTTCGTTATTCGTCAGATATTTAGAACTAAAATGGCGGGCGTCGCGTATCCCACGGGCGGTTTTTGCCCAAAAGAATGCATCGCCAGGACGACCAGGGCCTCGTTTTCGACAATTCATAACAACGCATGCTGTATTCGTATCTTGAAAGTTCGCCGCTCCTGACCGCGCTGTCGGTTGCGGCATTGGCGTTCGCCGCGTGCACGCTGATTCTCCGCACGCTCATTCGCACCGGCCTCGCCTGGCGTCTCGCCACCGATATCCCCAACGAGCGCTCGCTGCATGAGCGGCCCACGCCGCGCGTCGGTGGCTGGGGCATCGTGCCGGTCGCCGTGGTCGCGCTTCTGGTTGCGGCGCCGTCGATGTGGCTGCTCGCGGCCTGCGCAGTCTTCCTCGCCGCCGTGTCGCAGATCGACGACCGTCGCGGATTGCCCGCGCGCGTTCGCTTTGCGGCGCATATTGTCGCGGTGGCGCTCGTTATCGTCGCGCATCCGTCGAACGTGCCGTGGTGGGCGCTCGGCTGCGTCGGCTTTCTGATGCTGTGGCTCGTCAATCTCTACAACTTCATGGACGGCTCGGACGGGCTCGCCGGCGGCATGGCGCTCTTCGGCTTTGGCGGCTATGCGCTCGCTGCGCTCGCCGGACCCGCGCCGCAGGCCGATCTGGGTCTGGCGAGCGTGGCCATCGCGGGCGCGGCGGCCGGTTTTCTGACCCTCAACTTCCATCCGGCCCGGATTTTTCTCGGCGATGCCGGGTCTATTCCGTTGGGGTTTCTCGCGGGTGCGCTCGGATTTTGGGGCTGGCAGCGAGGCGCGTGGCCCGTCTGGTTCCCGGCGCTGGTGTTTTCGCCGTTCATCGCCGATGCAACGGTAACGCTGTTGCGGCGTCTGTCGCGCGGCGAAAAATTCTGGCAGGCGCATCGGGAGCATTACTATCAGCGCATGGTCCGCCTTGGAATGGGGCACGCGCGTACCGCGCTCACATGGTATCTGCTGATGCTGGCGGGCATAATGCTCGCGAATTGGGCACTACGGTTTTCCTTGGCGGGGCAGTGGGCGGCGGTTGCGGGCTGGGCCGTCGTGATGGTGGCAGCGGGCGCGGTGGTCGACGCGCATTGGCGGCGTCATGAGACGCGCCATTCCGAACAATCTTGAGGGCCGTGCTGTGATGAATCGAATAAGAGCTACATGGCTATCGGCGGGCGCGTTCGGCTTCGATATCGTCGCCGTTGTCGGAACCTGGATTGCCGCTTATCTGCTGCGCTTCAACGGCGCCGTGCCGCATGACTTCCGCCAGGGTGCGTTCCACGCGCTGCTCTGGGTGGTGCCGGTCTACGCCATCGTGTTCCGCGTCTTCGGCCTCTATCGCGGCATGTGGGTGTTCGCGAGCCTGCCGGACCTGATGCGCATCTCCAAATCGATCGTCGTGGGCGCGCTCGTCGTGATGGTGGGCGCTGTGATGTCGCAGCCGACGCCGATCATCCCCCGCTCGGTGCTCATCGTTGCGCCGCTGTTGCTCTTTCTCGCGATGGGCGGCGCGCGCGCTCTCTATCGCGCGGGCAAGGAGTTCTATCTGTACGGCGGTCTCGTCGGACAGGGCAAGCCCGTGATCGTGCTCGGCGCGGGCACGGCGGGCGCGATGCTCGCACGCGAGTTGTCGCGCTCGAGCGAATGGCGGCTCGTCGGCCTGCTCGACGACGATCGCGGCAAGCAAGGCCGAGAAGTGCTCGGACACAAGGTGCTCGGCTCGTTCGGCGATCTGGCGCGGGTTGCCGAGCAACTCAAGGTCGACTACGTGATCATCGCGATTCCGTCGGCGTCGGTCGAGGAGCAGCGGCGCGTCGCCACGCTGTGCGTGCGCGCCGGCGTGAAAGTGATGGTGCTGCCCGCGTTGACGCCGCTCACGGAAGGACAGAACTTCCTGTCGCGCGTGCGGCAGATCGACCTCGAAGACCTGCTCGGCCGCGAGCCGGTGAAAATCGACATGCCGCACGTCGAGCAACTGCTTCACGGGCGCGTCGTGATGGTGACGGGCGGGGGCGGCTCGATCGGCTCGGAGCTGTGTCGCCAGATTCTGCGCTTCTCGCCCGCTCAGCTCATCGCCTACGACCTCTCCGAGTACGCAATGTATCGCCTGGTCGAGGAGCTGCACGAGAAGTTTCCGGAATGCTCGGTGATTCCGGTCGTCGGCGACGCGAAGGATTCGCTGCTGCTCGATCAGACCATGGCGCGCTTCACGCCGCACATCGTTTTCCATGCGGCCGCCTACAAGCACGTCCCGCTGATGGAAGAGCAGAACGCGTGGCAGGCGGTGCGCAACAACGTGCTCGGCACGCTGCGCGTCGCGCGCGCGGCGATCCGTCACGACGTGCGCCACTTCGTGCTGATCTCCACCGACAAGGCCGTCAACCCGACCAACGTGATGGGCGCCTCCAAGCGTCTCGCCGAGATGGCGTGCCAGGCGTTGCAGCAATCCGCGCCGCGCACGCAGTTCGAGACGGTGCGTTTCGGCAATGTGCTCGGCAGCGCGGGCAGCGTGATACCGAAGTTCCAGCAGCAGATCGCCAAGGGCGGCCCGGTGACCGTCACGCATCCGGAGATCACGCGCTTCTTCATGACGATTCCCGAAGCCGCGCAACTCGTGTTGCAGGCGTCGAGCATGGGGCGCGGCGGCGAGATTTTCATTCTCGACATGGGCCAGCCGGTGAAGATCGTCGATCTCGCGCGCGACCTGATTCGTCTCTACGGTTTCTCGGAAGAGCAGATCCGCATCGTGTTCACGGGCCTGCGTCCCGGCGAAAAGCTCTACGAGGAGCTGCTCGCCGACGACGAAACCACCACGCGCACGCCGCATCCGAAGCTGCGCATCGCGCAGGCGCGTGGCGTGCCGGACGATTTCATCGACGAGTTGCTGCCCTGGCTCATGCAGCATCGCGTGCTTTCGGATGAAGAAGTGCGCCGCGATCTGCGCCGCTGGGTGCCGGAATATCAGACGGCCACCTTGCCCGTCCTGCAAAGCGTCGCGACCGTGCAGACGGCGCAGCGCGGCGCGGCGGGCTGACGCGCAGGGTCGCGCATGACGACGCTCGACGAAGTTCATGCGCTGACCCACGCGGGTTCGCTATTGTCGCCGCGCGGCGAGATCGTCGCGCCGTACGATCTGGAAGTCGCGCACGCCGATGCCTCCGGTTACGCCGCCTTGCCCGCCGCCATCCTGAACGCGGGCCGCGTGTCCTTCGATGCCGACTACGCGCGCGCGAGCCGCGTGCATCTCGTCAATGCGTTCGGCGTCACGCTGGGCGATTCGATCATCGGGCTTTCGGCGCTCTTCGCCGTGAAGCGTCTCCATCCGCATCTTCGGTTCACGATCTACCGGCCGGCGCGCGCGCCGCGCTACGTGCAGCGGCTCTATGAACTCGCCGCGCCGCGTTCGGGCGATGTCGTGGCGCTTCCCGTGCCGCTCGCGAGCCTGCCCGCCGATGAATTGAAGATCGATATCGGCAATCAGCTTTTCTGGCCGAGCTTCGCCTCGATGCCGATGATCGATTTCTTCCTCTGGGCGATGGGCGTCGCACCCGACAGCATCGCCGCCGACGACAAGCGCAATCGCTGGCTCGCCGATGTGCCGTTGCCTGCGGCGGCGGCGAGCGGGCCCTACGCGCTTTTCTGTCCGGACGCGAGCACGCCGGTGCGCAGCATTCCGGCATCGGTGCGCGCGCAAATCGTCGCGCGTCTCGCGGATGAAACCGGCCTGCCGGTCATGGGTTTCGGCGCGGTCGATCATCCGCGCTATCGCGACATCGCTTCGCTTTCCACCGACACGGACGATTTCCTCGCGTGGATCGGGCACGCGCGCTATCTCGTCACGGCGGATACCGCGGCGCTGCATGTCGCGGCAGGCTTCGGCGTGCCGACGACCGCGTTCTTCACGACCATTCCCGCCGTCATGCGCGCGCGCGATTACGCGAACTGCGTCGCGGTCGAATTCGCGTTGCCGCATCTGCAGGGCATTCACGCGAGCGCGCGACCCGCCGATCTCGACGCGCTCGAACGCGCCTGTCGCGACTACGACTGGAGCGCGATGCCTTTCGCGCGCGGCGTCGTCGAACCTGGCCTGAGTCTTTAGTTCGTCTTGCTCACCTGAAACGACGGCAGGCGCGCATACAGCTCGGCGACCCAGTCGATGAACACGCGCACGCGGCGCGGCTGATGGCGATTGGCTGCATACAGCACCGACACCACGCGCGGATACGACGGATACTCCCGCAGCACTTCCCTGAGCGCACCGCTTTTGATGAGCGGATCGAGCGTATAGCTCGAACTTTGGATCAGCCCGAGTCCGTTGACGCCCGCGGCGATATACGAGTCGCCATCGTTCACGGCGATCTTGTGCTTCATCGCGACAGTGCGCGTTTCGCCATCGACGACGAACTCCCAGTTGCGCACGCGTCCCGAGTTGTTCAGCACGTAGCCGACGGCGAGATGCCGGTCGAGATCGTCGAGCGATGCCGGCTCGCCGTGCTTTTCGATATATCCCGGCGATGCGCACGTGATCTGCGAATAAGCGCCGATGCGTTTGGCGACGAGGCCGACGTCGCCGACCGCGCCCACGCGCACGACGCAATCGACCGCTTCCTCGACGAGATCCACTTGCCGGTCGGTGAGCAGCAGCTCGACGCCGATGTCCGGATACGCGGCGAAGAATTCCGGCAGCGCGGGAATGATCGTGTTCTTCGCCATCACCTGCGGCAGGCTCACCTTGACGTTGCCCTTGGGACTCAGCTTCGAATGCGACAGCGACGCTTCCATGTCATCCACTTCGCCGAGCACGCGCACGCAGCGCTCGTAATAGGCTTCGCCGTCTTCGGTAATGCTGATGCTGCGCGTCGTGCGATTGATGAGGCGTGCGCCGAGATGCGCTTCGAGCGCCTGGAGCGTGCGCGAAACGCTTGCGGGAGGCAGGCGCAGGGCGTCGGCGGCCTTGGAGAAACTGCCCGCCTCCACGACCCGCGCGAAGACTTTCATTGCGAGAAAGCGGTCCATGCTCGGTTCCGGAAACGTGATCGCGCGCCTCGGAATGGGCGCGCGCGAAAGGAGAGCCAGCAATTTCAAGCGACGATCATACTTGGGATCGCACGCGCATGCGCCGCAATTGAACAGGCGGCGAGCTCAGAGCCCGAGTCCCTGACAGAGCCACCAGGAGTAGTGTTCGATCATCCGTTGAAACGGCGCGTGATGGCCGTAGGCGATCGATGAAACGGCCAGCAGCCCGCAACCCGCGGCGAGCGCGCGCGGCATCTTGCGCGGCTCTTCGAAGACGCGCGCGAGGAAGAGGGCGGCGATGACCGCCCCGAGCACCCAGCCCGCGACGACTTCGGCGGGCGTGTGCGCGTCCTGCATGATACGGCTCGCGCCGATCGCCGCGGCGAGCGCGAGCCCGCCCGTCGCGCCCAGCCGATGCCAGCCGCCGCCGAAGCCGCCGAACAGCAGGCCGCCCGCGACGGTATAGATCGACGCGGCGAGCATCGTGTGACCGCTGATCATGCGCAACTGGATGGCGGCGATTTCCACGCCGCAGCCTGCATAGAGAATTTTCGACAGACCGACCAGCCCCATGCCAATCGCGAGCAGGACGGCCCAGCGCACCGCGAGGCGCGCGTCGACGGTGCGCAGCCACAGTGCGCAGACGATGGCGAGCGGAAGGAGGAAGGCCGCGTCGCCGAGATTCGAGAGAGTCCAGAGTACCTTTGATTCCATGCGTATCAGTTTCAGGTGAGCTCACGGGCCTGATCGAACCCGCTTATGAGCTGTCGCCCTGTCTTCGGCGGCCCGCCATCCGGTATTCGGTCGGCGAGATCGAGAGCCGCTTGCGGAAGATCTTCGCGAGGCCGTCGCCGCTGCCCGCGCCGCAACGGCGCGCGATCTTGTCGATCGGCAGATCGGTCGCGGCCAGCAACATGCAGCTCGCATCGAGCCGCGCGCGCAGCAAATACTCCGATGGCGTGAGCCCGATCTGCGCCTTGAAGCGGCGCAGAAAATTGCGCTCGCTCATCGCGGCGACGCGCGCGGCATCGGTGATCGAGATCGGTCGCACATAGTTCTCGCGCAGCCAGCGCGCGGCGGCTTCGATCTTCTGGCGCACGCCGCCGGCTTCGGTGTCGTCGAGCACGGCGGCGAGCTTTTGCCACGCGCCGGGAACGGAGCGCTCCGAGACCTCGCGCGCGAACGCCGCGCCGTGATCTCGCTTGATGATCGACAGCGCCGCCGCGATCGGCCCTTTCGGATCGTCGAGCGAAAGCATCTGCTCGGCGATGAAAAGCGGATTCGACAATGTCGACGCAAGCGCGCGCTCCTCGGATTCGCCGGTGAAATCGAGCGAGCGGTTCTGCACGCCGAGGTTGGCCGCCGCGAGAATGTGCGCGCCTTCGCCGATCGCCTTGATGAACGGAATCTTCGGCGCCACGCGTCCGAGCCGCTTTCTCAGCGCGGCGTCGTTGCGCGCATGCCGCGCGCCGACGCCGCCCGCGATGAAGAGCGCGTCGCATTCGTTCATCCAGCGTGTTTCGAGACTTTCGGTCCAGATGCGCATCGAGCAACTGCTCGCCACGCTGCCACCTTCACTCGACAGGAATAGCAGCGAGTAGTTCGGCGCTTCGGCGCGGCCGCCGGCGTCGGCGGGCAGGCGCACCTGATTGGCGACCGAGAAGACCTCGGAGATCGAGCTGACCTCGACGAGCGAGAAGTCCTCGAAGATCAGAATGCCGATCCGCTTCGCCGCGCTGGCCATGTCGGCGGACGGCGTGTCGGGCGCGACCGCGCGCACGACCTGAAGCCTGCCCGTACCATTGGCGTACACCATCGACTTCTCCCTGTGCGAACCGCAGCGGGCGTTGTCGCGCCGTTGCCCGGGTCCGAACCATGAAGGAACGCAAGTAGCGGGAAAGTGAGCTTACACGGATCGACTATACGCGGCGTCCGACGCTCGCCGCGTCCCCAGTCCGAATTTGACGAACTGTTGGCAGATGATCTCGATACTCACGGAATATGCTCGCATCAATGCTGTCGTCTGACGATATCGGGCGATGTGTTTTCGACAAGAAGAGGGGTGTCACGAACGCTCCACGACGCGTCGTGCAACCCTTTTCGCAACCATCAGACGAGGTAAATGGATGCTAAAGGTACGCAAGGCGGTGTTTCCGGTGGCCGGTCTGGGCACGCGATTTCTTCCCGCGACCAAAGCCAGCCCGAAGGAGATGCTGCCTGTCGTGGACAAGCCGTTGATTCAGTACGCGGTCGAAGAGGCAATGGCCGCGGGCATCACCGAAATGATCTTCGTCACCGGACGAAGCAAGCGCGCGATCGAGGACCACTTCGACAAGTCCTATGAGATCGAAGCCGAACTGGAAGCGCGCGGCAAGCAGAAGCTGCTCGACCTCGTGCGGAGCATCAAGCCGAGTCATGTCGACTGCTTCTACGTGCGTCAGGCCGAAGCGCTCGGTCTCGGCCACGCGGTGTTGTGCGCGGAGAAGCTCGTCGGCAACGAGCCGTTCGCGGTGATCCTCGCCGACGATCTGCTCGACGGCGAACCGCCCGTGCTCTCGCAAATGGTCGGCGTGTTCGATCACTACCATTCGTCGGTGATCGGCGTGGAGGAGATCGATCGCAAGGATTCGCGCTCGTATGGCGTGATCGATGGCAAGCCTTGGGACGATGGTCTCTTCAAGCTTTCGCGCGTGGTCGAGAAGCCCGAGCCCGCGCTCGCGCCGTCGAACTTCGGCGTGGTCGGGCGTTATGTGCTGATGCCGCGCGTCTTCGAATTCCTGCGCAATCAGACGCCCGGCGCGGGCGGCGAAATTCAGCTCACCGATGCGATCGCCGCGTTGCTCGCTCAAGAACAGGTGCTTGCGTACCGTTATCAAGGCAAGCGATTCGATTGCGGCAGCAAACTCGGCTATCTGAAGGCGACGGTGGAGTTCGCGCTGCGTCATCCGGAAGTGCGCGATGAATTCGAGCGCTACCTGCGCGCGGAATTCGGCGTGAAGAAAGAAGCGCTGTTCGAAGCGCTCGCATCGGAAGTGAACGACGTCGGCGAATGTCCGGCGATCGATGCCTGAAGTTTCTTGGCGGTAGGGCGGGCGGCGCGCAGCGATGCGCGCCGTTTGTCTTTTGGGACGCGCTGACGCTTCACGCGGACGCGGATCAGCGGAAGTAGGCCTTCGTGTTCTCGTGGACGTCGTCGCGGGCGAGCAGTTCGTCGGGCAGAAACCATCGATAGTCGCTGTGCTGATCGAAACGGCCGATCGGAACTTTGCCGCTCAGCGTCATCGCGTAGGCGAGCACGATGTAATGCGTGCCGATGCCATCGGCGCCGGCGAAGTTGTCGTCGTAGAGATGCTCGTAGACGCCGAAGAAGCGCGCGGCCGAACGCTGCGCGCTGGCCACGCCGAGCTCGTTGCTGACGATGCGCTTGTACGCGGCATCGAGCGATTCGTTCTTGGCGATGCGCCCGCCCGGTACGAACCACGTGCCTTGCGCCGGACGATTGCGCCGATGGCCCACGAGGATGCGCCGGTTGCCGTCGGTGACGATGAGGTCGATCGCCACGAGCGGCGTGAGCCGCACCACCGTCAGGAAATCCGCGTTGCTCAGCATCGTCGCTCCGTGTTGGAACTTCAAGCGCAAACGATGATGCCTGCCGCATCGCATGACCGTGCGCATGCGCACGCGGCGATCTGCTTCGTCTGAAAAAAGCGCCTTCGCGCGCTGCGCATCAACACGCGCGGATCGATTCTCACGAGTGAAACAAGCAAGGGTGACGAGCGCGCGCGTCGAATTCGATCGCAAGGACGGAAAACTTGACCGATTGGGAGGTCGGCCGGCCGCGTAAAAATCCGCGCGGCGCCGATCGCGAACGTGCGGTCGAAATCCGGCGGCATTCGACCGAGGATTGAAATGCTTTGATTGGACGATTCGACAAATAGTGTCAAAGCGTGCGCCGCCGCAAAAATGCTAACCGATGGCCGATAGCGACCGTGCTCAAGTCCCGCGTTCATGCGGGTTCAGCGCCTTCCGTCACGCATTGCGCCGCAGCATTTAACCTCATATGAAAATACCGCATTGCGCTGTCGAATAAAAATAATATTGGTCAATTAAAAATGTCTCGCTCCTTCAGCGAGTGGTTAATGGAAAATCGCCGTTGATTAATCGGCAATCTAATTGATGTTTTAAATCGGCACTCGAAATTCCGATTACATGTGGTTCCCAAATGTAACGGCAGAACCAAAAATTTCCGATTCTGACGGAACGAACGTCCGCTTTAGATATCGATCCATGTTTCAAAAATGAATCAATTTTCATGATCCGACAGGATGACGAAGCCGCCTCGCGATCCGCACAGGGCCGTCATTCGGGCGTTCGCGGTCGCCTGTCTGTCCGATCTGGCGGCACGGCAATTGAATTGCGCTAAGCGCGTCATGAAAGTTTGTATGACAAATCCATATTTGTAATTCATGCGTTGAAAACGGTCTTTGCGGAATTTGGGGAGGGATTTCAATGTGCGCTCACCCTCACAGCGGAACAGATTTTGTGGTTTAAGCGCGAAAATCTAGAGCACAAAATAGATTGTCTGCTTATTATTCAAGCCAGCGGATCGATTCCGCCAACACTTCGTTCCAATCGGTCACGGCAACCCGGCGAAGTTCGGGAAAGTCCATTGATGCGCCGCAATGGCCGAACAACTCTTCCGCGCCTTCCAGGAAACAAAGCTGCAGAGGATGACCATGCCTTACGCCACTCTAGAACCCGCAGTCATGGGTTGGACGCCCCCCGCGACGAATGCCTCGCAAGCCGAGGTTCGCCAGGTCGCGATCTTGCTGTTCGACGGCTTTTCCCTGCTCGGCGCGGGAATCGTCGCGGAGGTCTTCCACATGGCGAACGAGTTCTCGTCGGCGAAGTCGCGACCGGACTGCACCTACGACGTGCGCTTTCTGTCCGTCGAGGGCGGCAACGTGGCCTGTTCGTCATCGGTGCGCGTGTGGACGGACGGCCTGGATGCGCGCCATTACGGCGGCTTCGACGCGCTTTTCGTGGCGGGCGGCCGCGGCGCGGAAGAGGCAGCGAAGGACGATCGCATCATCGAATGGCTGCGTCGCGTGCAGACGAAGACGACCGTCGTGCGAGCGATCGCCGAAGGCCGCAAGGTGCTCGATGCCGCCGGTATCGGCCAGGCGCAGGATGCGCAGGCGCGCTACGGCAACGCGATTCAGCTCGTGCGCGACGAACAGCAGGGCGATGCCGGCGATCGCTACGAATCGATGAAAGGCGCGCTGCTGATCGTGAAGCGCGATCTGGGCATCGACGTGTCGCGCAGCGTCGCCGAGCGCCTGATGCCGGGTTCGGCGGCGAAGCTCGTGTCGATTCTCGGCGACAGCGGCGCGGCGTCCGCGGGCGACAAGATCCGCGCGGCGGCGCGCTGGTTGCAGGACAACTGTGAACGGCCGATTTCGGTCGTCGATGCGGCGCAGGTGGCCGCGATGAGCGAGCGCAACTTTTTGCGCCGCTTCAAGATCGAGATGGGCATCACGCCATCCGATTATTTGTTGCAGGCGCGCCTCGCCGTGACCTGTGCGCTTCTGACGGATTCGGAGCTGCCGGTCGACAAGATCGCGCGCAGAAGCGGCATGGGCAACGGCGACAGGCTCGCGAAGATTTTCCGCAAGCGCCTGCTGATCTCGCCGACGGAATACCGGATGCAGAGCAGGCGCGAGGCGAACGGCTGACCCGCGCGAAAGTGTGATGTGGGCCGCTCACGCGCCGACTATGGCGTAAAACGTCGGACCTTTGACCGGACCTGATCGGTCCGGCACTTAATCATTTCCCGGACGGCATCACCGTTCGGATGAACAGGCAGGCAGGAGTCCTCTATGACGAATGAAGCACGCACGGAAGGTGGGGTGGAGCAGGGAGCAGCGGGTGTGGAGGCAGGCCCGGCCAAGGTGGCCGGGCCGTGCCGACGCCTCGTCCCCGTGATCCTCGCCGGCGGCTCGGGCACGCGCCTGTGGCCGATGTCGCGTGAACAATTCCCGAAGCAGTTGATCGGCGTCGTCGGGCGTGACTCGCTGTTGCAGGCTACGGTATCGCGGCTGAAAGGCTTTTCGGGCGACTTCAAGGTCGATGGCGAGCCGATCATCGTCTGCGGCGAGGAGCATCGTTTCACGACGGAAGAGCAGACGCGCGAGAGCGGCGTCGACGCACGCATCATCGTCGAGCCGGCGCGCCGCGACACCGCGCCCGCGCTCACGCTCGCGGCGCTCGCCGCGATGAAGAACGGCGAGGACGCGATCATGGTCGCGATGCCCGCCGATCACTCCATCGCCGATATTCCCGCGCTGCATCGCGCGATCGCGATCGCGGCGGAGCATGCGGAGCGCGGCGTGATCGCGACGCTCGGCATTCCGCCGACGCGTCCCGACACCGGCTTCGGCTATATCCGCCTGGGCGCGGCGCTCGACGACGGCGCGCACGCGATCGACCGCTTCGTCGAGAAGCCCGCGGCCGAGCTCGCCGCGCAATACGTCGCGGCGGGCACGTACTGGTGGAACAGCGGCATCTTCGTCGTGCGCGCGAGCGTGTGGCTCGCGGCGCTCAAGAAGCTGAACGCCGACATGCACGCGGCCTGCTCGGCCGCCGCGGAGGAAGGCGCGGAAGACGGCAAGTTCTTCCGTCCGCAAGCGGCGCAGTTCGGCCGCGCGCCGTCGGACTCGATCGATTACGCGGTGATGGAGCACATCGGCACGCCGACGAGACCCTGCGACGGGATCGTCGTGCCGCTCGTCGCGGGCTGGTCCGATCTCGGCTCGTGGGACGCCGTATGGGACGCGATGGACAAGGACGAGTCGGGCAATGTCGCGAGCGGCCGCGTGGTGTTCGAAGGCGCGACCTCGAGCTATGCGCGCTCCGAAGGCGGGCGGCTCGTCGCGTGCGTCGGCACGACCAACGTGATCGTCGTCGAGACCGACGACGCCGTGCTCGTCGCGGACCGTTCGCGCGTACAGGACATCAAGGGGCTGGTTGCGCGCATCCGCGAGCAACATGCGCCGGAAGCGGACACGCATCGCAAGGTGCGCCGTCCTTGGGGTTTCTACGATTCGATCGAGCATGGCGAGCGTTTCCAGGTGAAGCGCATCGTCGTGTCGCCGGGCTCGAAGCTGTCGCTGCAGATGCATCACCATCGCGCGGAGCACTGGGTCGTCGTATGCGGCACGGCGCTCGTCACGCGCGGCGAAGAGCAGTTCCTGCTGAGCGAGAACGAATCGACGTTCATTCCGCTCGGCGTGCGGCATCGTCTGGAGAATCCGGGCAAGGTGCCGCTCGAAATCATCGAAGTGCAGTCAGGGAGCTATCTCGGCGAAGACGACATCGTGCGCTTCGACGACACCTACGGCCGCAGTTGAGCAGTCGAAGGTCGATGGCAGTGACGGATCATCAGGCAGCAGACTTTCTTGCAACCGCTTGCAGGCTAAAAGACGGGGCTAACGCGAGGAGGAGACTGAAGAGGGCAGTAAAGGGCTGATTGCGTTCGGGGAAAATAGACATGCGCGATTTACAGGGATTGCTCGCGCGCCTGTTCGACGTCGTGATGATCGTCGGCGGTGCGGCAGTGGCGTCGCAGATCAGGTTCGAGTACATCGAGGCACACACCTATTCGGTGGCGTTCGTCGCATTCGCGGCGGCGTTCTCGCTCGCGCTCTTTCCTGGCTTCGGCGTCTACCAGTCGTGGCGCGGCCGCAGCAAGCTTCAGCTCGCCTGTCAGGTCTCGCTCGGCTGGCTCGTCGTGCAGGGTTGCGCGCTCGCGCTGATGTTCTCCCTGCACCGGCTCGACTATGTGTCGCGCCTCTGGTTCGCTTACTGGACCGCGATGTCCGGCGGCCTCATGATCGCCGGCCGTCTCATCTCGCACGCGATCCTCGCGCACATGCGCAACGCGGGGCTGAACCTGCAGCAGGTGGCCATCGTCGGTTGCGGCAGACATTGCGATTCGATCCTGCGCAAGATCGAACGCTCGCAGGACACGGGCTTTCGCATGCGCGCGGCGTTCAACGCGGCGCCGGGCAAGGCGCGGCTGAACGCGCGCGTGCCGGTCTACGACGACTTCGACGCCTTCGTCAGCTTCGTGCGCACGCAGAACGTGCACGAAGTGTGGCTCGCGCTGCCGCTCTCCGAAGAGCGCACGATCCTGCGCTTCGTGAACGAATTCCGCGACGATCTGCTCAACGTGCGCTTCATTCCCGACGTGCGCAGCCTCGCGCTGTTCGAAAGCGGCGTGACGGATCTGCTCGGCCAGCCCGCGATCAATCTCGTCGCGTCGCCGCTGTCGGCATCCGCGCAGCTGCAAAAGGAAATCTTCGACCGCGTGTTCGCGCTCGGCGCGATCATCGCCGTCTCGCCGGCGCTGATCTGCATCGCGCTCGCGATCAAGCTGACTTCGCGCGGGCCGGTGCTGTTCAGGCAAAACCGCAAGGGCGCGGACGGCCGCGTCTTCACCATCTACAAGTTCCGTTCGATGCGCATGCACACGGAACAGGCCGGAGTGCTCCGCCAGGCCACGCGCAACGATCCGCGCGTGACCCGTGTGGGGGCGTTCCTGCGCCGCACCAGCCTCGATGAGCTACCGCAGTTCTTCAACGTTCTGCGTGGCGACATGTCGGTCGTGGGCCCGCGTCCACACGCGCTCGAACATGACGATCTGTATCAGAAGGTCGTATCGGGGTACATCCATCGTTACCGGATCAAGCCAGGCATCACCGGCTGGGCCCAGGTCAACGGTTTTCGTGGGGAAACGGATCGGATCGAAAAGATGGAAGGACGCGTCGCTCACGATTTGTACTATTTGGGTAATTGGTCGTTCGGACTCGATATGAGAATCATCGCCGCAACGATCTTCAAGGGACTACGCCACACCAACGCTTACTGATGCAGGGGACGACCATTATGCACAACCAACAACAACCGGGCACCACCTCCATGGCCGCCAACACCAACGTGTCGCGTATCTTCCGCCTCACGAGCCTGGCTGCGGCAGCTTCCATTTCCGTGATCCTGACGGGTTGCGGGCTCGCGCCGGGCATGCACATGGAAAAGCCCGCCCAGCTCGTCGAGACCTCGAACGATCAGGGCGATCCGGCCAGCACGACCAACATTCCGATCACGACGATCGACGCCGCGCTCGTGAAGAAGATGCGCAGCGCGCAGCCGGCGCCGGGCAACGATCCGAACGCATCGCTGTACGGCAAGCCTGCGCCGTACAAGCTGGGCGTCGGCGACGTGCTGCAGATCACGGTGTGGGATCACCCCGAACTCGTCGCCGCGCTCGGCCAGCCCGCGAACCAGACGCGCACCTCCGATGCCGCGCCCGGTTTCGTCGTCGATGCCGACGGCAATCTGCAATTCCCGTATGTGAACGGGTCGCTGCACGTCGCGGGCAAGACCGAGACGCAGGTTCAGCGCGAACTGTACGCCCAGCTTTCGAAGGTGTTCGTGAAGCCGCAGGTGACGGTGCGCGTCGCGTCCTTCCGCGCCTCGCAGGTGTATATCGACGGCGACGTGCGCACGCCCGGCGCGCAGCAGATCAACGACATTCCGATGACGCTCACCGAGGCGATCGGGCGCGCGGGCGGCTTCGCGACGACGGCGGACCAGAGCCGCGTCACGCTGATCCGCGACGGCGTCACGTACAACATCAACATGGCCGGCATGACGGCGAAGGGCCGCAGCCCGTCGGACATCATGCTCAAGCCGGGCGATGCGCTGCGTGTCGATTCGCGCGACGAGAACGGCGTCTACGTGATGGGCGAAGTGACCAAGCCGGCGACCGTCATCCCGATGCGCAACGGCAAGCTCACGCTGTCGGATGCGATCTCGCAGGCGGGCAGCTTCAACCCGGAAACGTCGAATCCGCGCGAGCTGTACGTGATCCGCAACGGCGCGACGGACCAGCCGGAGGTCTACAAGCTCGACGCTCTCTCTCCGGTGTCGATGCTGCTCGCGAACAACTTCGAGCTGCAGCCGCATGACGTCGTCTATGTGGACAACAGCGGGCTCGTCCGCTTCTCGCGCGTGCTGAACCTGCTCCTGCCGGCCATCAACGCGGGTCTGACGGCGGCCGTGCTGACGAAGTAAGCGTGTGACAGAAGGGGTTTGACCGGCGCGCGCGGGGGCGCGCCGGAGCATCTTTGTTCGACTCAAAAAATACAAGCGAGCGAGATCATGTCGATGAACTTTGATACGCGGTACGTGGACGTATCGACGGGCGACGAATTGCGTCTATCCGATTATGTGGCCGCAGTGATGCGCAACTGGAAGCTCGTGACGGTCGTCATGCTCGCCGTGACCGCGCTCGGAACCGCGTATGCCTATCTCGCGCAGCCGGTCTACAAGGCCGACGCGATGATCCAGGTCGACGAGACCATCAACGCCAGCAGCACCAGCAACGCGAACGCCGGCGCCAAGGCGCTGCAGGCGGTCGTTCCGCAACTCACCGATGCGAAGTCGCCGACCGCCGCGCAGATCGAGCTTCTGCGCTCGCGTCTCGTCATCGACGACACGGTGCGGCGTCTGCATCTCGACATCAGCGCGTCGCCGCGCTCGTTGCCGGTCGTGGGCAAGCTCGTCGGCGATGTGTTCGCGATGTTGGCTCGACCGGTCCCGCAGGGCTACCTGTCGCGCTTCGCATGGGGCGGCGAAGACATCGACGTGCCGCTCTTCGATACGCCGAAGGAGCTCTATGACCGGAAGTTCACGCTCGTCGCGGGCGAGCACGGCGCATACGTGCTGCATGATCCGGACGGCGTGGGCATCCTCACTGGTCACGTCGGCCAGGAAGTGTCCGCCGTGACGCCGCACGGCCCGGTGACGCTCAAGGTCGACAGGCTGACAGCCCGGCCCGGCGTGCAGTTCGACTTGCAGCGCTTCTCGACGCTCACGACCATCGACCGTTTGCAGAAGCGCCTGACCGTGGCGGAGACCGCACTGCAGTCCGGCATTATCGGCGTATCTTTGGAAGGTAGTAATCCGAAACAAATTGCCGCGATCGTCAATAACATCGCGAACCGGTATGTGCAGCAGGACACGCAGAAGCGTTCGGCCGAAGCGGAGCACACGCTCGCGTTCCTGGAGCAGCAACTGCCGGTCGTGAAGAAGCAGCTCGACGAAGCCGAACAGCGCTACAGCGCGTTTCGCAACAAGCAGGGTTCGGTGGATCTCTCGGAGGAAAGCCGTCTGCTTCTGCAGCAGATCGTCGACAACAAGACGAAGCTCGCGGACCTTCAGCAACAGCGCGCGGAGCTGTCGCTGCGCTTCACCGCGAATCACCCGTCGGTGCAGGCACTCGATGCGCAGATCGCCGCGCTCACTGCCGCGCAGACGCGCCTCGGCAAGAACGTGTCGACGTTGCCCGATACCGAGCAGACCGCGCTGCGCTATACGCGCGACGTGCGCTCGAACAGCGAGCTGTACACGAACCTGCTGAACAGCGCGCAGCAATTGCGCATCGCGAAGGCGGGGCAGGTCGGCAACGTGCGCATCGTCGATCTCGCGCAAGCGGCCGACGATCCCGTGCGCCCGAAGCGCACGCTCGTGATCCTGATCTCGGCGGGCATCGGCCTCGTGCTCGGCATCGTCGTCGCGTTCATCCGCAAGGCGTTGTGGGGCGGCGTCGAGCGTCCCGAAGACATCGAACGGCAACTGGGCACGCGCGTCTTCGCGATCGTGCCGCGCAGCACGCAGCAGCTTCGCCTGCAGCGCCAGGTCGGCATGCGCCGCGAAGGGCTGCACGTGCTCGCCGCGCAGGCGCCGGAGGACGCGGCCGTCGAAGGCATCCGCAGTCTGCGCACGTCGCTGCAACTGCAACTCGGCGATGCGCGCAACAACGTCGTGATGCTGACGGGCTCGCGCCCTGAAGCGGGCAAGTCGTTCCTGTCGGCGAATCTCGCGACGCTCGTCGCGTCGACGCGAAAGCGCGTGCTGCTGATCGACGCCGACATGCGCCGCGGCGACATCCACTCGCACTTCGGCGTGCCTCATTCGCCGGGCCTCTCCGAAGTGCTGATGGGCGCCGACCCCGCGGACGTGATCGTGCACGACGTGCTGCCCGGCGTCGATCTGATCCCGAAGGGCTCGCTGCCGTCTCATCCGGCGGAGCTCCTCGCGAGCGACCGGCTCGGTGAAATCCTCGGTGAACTGAAACAGCGCTATGACCTCGTGGTCATCGATACGCCGCCGGTGCTCGCCGTCACCGATGCGACGGTGATCGGCCGGCACGCGGGCACGAGCCTGCTCGTCGTGCGGCACGGCAAGAATCAGGTGCAGGAAATCGGCGAAACGATGAAGCGCCTGTATCACGGCGGCGTGCACATGAAGGGCGTGCTGCTCACCGACGTGCCGCAATCCAAGGTGCTGATGGGCAGCACCTACGCCGGTTACTACGGCTACGAGAGCATCGCGGAGTAGCACGCTCCGGCGTCCGGGCCCGAGCGCCCGGACGCTCGTTCAATACGGCGACTTGTAGATGTCGCGCGCCCGCGCCGCAGTGGGCGCCGGAGCCTTCAGCCCCGGGGGCGCGGGATAGAGCGTCGCGGCGGCGCTTCGCGGCATCATCATCGCCTTCGAATCCGCCTTGTGAGTCCCCGAACGCAGCCGCGCGCCTGCCGCGGGATTGCCCACATAGCCGTTCTGTTGCGCGAGCAGCTTGTCCGTCGGCGATGCATCGGCGTCATCGCCCGCATGCGCGAACGATGGCGCGAGCGCGGTCATGGCCAGCGACAAAAGTGCCGTGCGTAGCGCGTGTTTCATGGTCTCCTCCGGACGGGTCGGACGCGGCGATCGGGCGGTGCACGCGCATCGAAACAGCATATTGCGCCCCGCGTTCGGCCGACGCCAAAAGCCATGCACGAGCGGCCATTCGGGCACGCGAGACGGCCGCGCATTACGTGCGGCGCAAGCGGGCGTCGTTATAATCGCCGTCCGACCTGGTTTTTTAGCTTTCCGCCCGTGAAAAAGCTCATTGTTCTCGCACTCGCTTCGCTTGCCCTCACCGCCTGCTCGTCCGTCGACAAGGAACAGCAGAAGGAACGCACGTTCCTGCTCTCGCAGCAGTCGCTCGATACGGCGCAGCGCAATGCGACAGTCGCATGCCGCGACGCCGCCCAGTGCGATGCAGCCTGGAAGCTCACGAAGACTTACGTCGAGCAGAACTCGAAGGAACGCCTGACACGCGCCGACGACGCCGCGATCGAAACCGATATGCCATCGGGCACCGGCAAGCCGGTATTCTCGGCGACGCGCGTCGCGAGCGGCAATGGCGCGACGATTTCGCTCTTCGCGCAATGCAAGGGCATGTATGAAGACGAGCGCGCGCGCGGGTCGGATTTCGACGACTGCGCGACGAAGATCATCTCCGTGCAGAACGGCTTCGCGTCGTATCTGCGCTCGCATCTGCCCGCGCAGTGATCGGGTAGGCGCTATCGCGCGGGCAGCGTGCCGGACGCGCGCGGCGGATTCGCCGGAAGAATCTCGGTGAGCGGCTCCTCGTGCGCAGGCATGTCGGACGGCGCGCCGTAGAACGGACCACGTTGTTGCGGCTTGCGCCCGGCCGCTTCGGCGGCGCGCAGGTGCATCGTGTGAGCGATGCGCGCATACGATGCGACGACGAGACCCAGCGCGACGCCGAACACGATGCCCGCGAAGCGCTCGCCGAGCGGATTGCCGCCGATCGACGAGACGGGCAGCGCGGCGAGCACGAAGAGCGCGCGTCCGAGCACGGGCAGGCAGGGCGCATCGGGCGCGCTGTGCCGCCACGCGCGATACGCCATCGAGCCGCGCCAGAGCGCCCACAGAATCGCGATCGGCAACGCGATCCCGAACAGCAGTCCCCCCGCGAAGAACTGATAGACCCAGAAGTCGCGGCCGGCCGCCCATTGCCTGAACGCGTAGAAATCCTTCTCGCTGATCGTGTCGGCGAGATCCGGCAGATACGACGGCGCATAGCGATAGTCGTGTCCGTAGCCCATGCCGATGATCGTCGACAGCGTCGATGAAGTGGTCTGATCGACCTGATCCTTCATTTCAGCTAGACGCGCGATGACGAACGGATCGCGCGCGGGCCGGGCGTCCTGCACGAACGACAGGCGTTGCAGCCACGGCTGGGCGATGTTCGGGAAGAACGTGGCGGTCGCGGTGGCGAGCGCGCCGAGCAGCGCGACGATCACGACCGCGCGCAGGCCGGCGGTGAAGAAAGGCCTGATCGACGGCGCGGCGAGCCACGTCGCATAAGCGATGAGCAGCGCGGTGCCGGCGAGCAGGCTGGGCACGCCGAAGAGAATCTCGATGACGATCGTCGCGAGAAAGAGCAGCCCGGCGAACCTGGCGATGCGCCGCGCGAAGATGCATTCGTGCAGCAGCAGCCCTTGCAGACAGAGAAACGCCGCCGGCACGATGCGGATGTCCAGGGTGCCGATGCCATCGCTCATCGACAGGTCGAAGCCGACGCCGAACACGAGCGACGCGATCACCGACCAGATCATCGCGCGCTCGATCTGCGCGAGACGCTGCGCGTCCCACGGACGGCAGCCGACAAAATAGCCGAGCAACATCAGCAGGAACGGCAGGATCACGCGCGCATAGTTGCCGGCGTCGTTGCCCTGCAGCCATTGCGTGGCGACGCTGCCGAAGATCGTGAGCAGGAAGAGCGACGTGACCAGCGCGCGCATGCGCGAGCGGCGCGCGAAGCGCGGCGCGATCAGCAGAATCGCGCAGGCCGCGGCCATCGCGGTGACGGTGAGCAGAATGTCGATGCCCCGGCTGGCCGTCTCCACGCCTCTGAGGTCGAACGCGAGCGGAAGCAGGCAAAGCCAGATCCAGACAACGGCGAACTTGTTGCGCATGACGGCCCCGGGTAAGCGTATTTTTTGCGTCGAATATATCAGCGGCGTTTCGCGCGCGCCGTCGCGGCGGCGTCTGCCGACTAGCCTTCGGCGCGAATCGACGGATGCGCATGTGCGCCGCACCACGCATCGTCCGGTCCGTTTCGAGGCCGCGTTCGGTCGACCTCGCGCGGGGCCGTTCCCTGTCCGCAAAGCACGGCATTCTGGCGGATCGCCCGGGGTTTATCGACCGAAGATTGAATCGCCGGAAGGGACATGTCCGGCTAAAGACCACTCAACATGCGCGATGTGCGTGCACGTGCCGGTACGAGGTAACCCGCCAGTGCGGGAAGCAGGCCCACGAGGACGCGCGGTTCTGGCCGCGCGAGCCACTCGACGACAAACGACCCTCGCAGAAGGGCAATGGCATGGGCTTGTCCGGCGTGACACGCATGCAAGGCTCCGATCGATCGACACGATTCGATTCATCCGGGGACTCGCGATCATCGCCGAAAGGAGTGGTACGTTCCGAGTGCGGCTCGGGCAAGTTTGGATATCATGGCCTCGCGTCATCATCGAGGAGACTTCCATGTCCGACACGCTCAGCATCGCCACGCCCGACGGCAATTTCGACGCCTACGTCGCCTATCCCGCGCAAACGCCCGCGCCGGCCGTCGTCGTGATTCAGGAGATTTTCGGCATCAACGCCGACATGCGCGAAACCTGCGACGAATACGCGCGCCAGGGTTACGTCGCGCTGTGCCCCGATCTCTTCTGGCGGCTGGAACCGAACGTCGAACTCACCGACCGCACCGAAGCCGAATGGCAGCAGGCGATGAAGTACTACACTGCATTCGACGTGAACACGGGTGTCGAGGACATCGCGGCGACCATCGGCTTCGCGCGCGGGCTCTCGCAGGTGAAGGGCAAGATCGGCTCGGTCGGATTCTGTCTCGGCGGATTGCTGTCCTTCCTCACGGCGGCGCGCACCGATGTCGATGCGTCGGTTTCCTATTACGGCGGCGGCACCGATCAATACCTCGCCGAACTGCCGAAGATCAAGGTGCCGCTCATGCTGCATCTCGCCGAAGAAGACGAATTCATTCCCGCCGACGCGCGCAATCGCGTGCTCGCGGCGGTGCAAGGCCACGCGAATGTCGAGGCGTTCACGTATCCCGGCTGTCATCACGCGTTCGCGCGCAACCAGGGCACCCATTACGACGCGGCGGCCGCGCAGCTCGCCAACGGCCGAACCGCCGCGTTCTTCAAGCAACAACTGGCGTAAGGCCGCAAACGAAAACGCCGCCCGGAGGGCGGCGCCGATCGTCGAGCGTCACGAAAGACGGCTCATTTCTTCACCGTATGCGGCCGGCGAAACACCAGCCAGCGCGGCGACTTGAAGCGCACGATGCTCATGTAGAGCCAGACGTAGGTCGCCGCGAACACGACGACGAAGCAGAACAGATGCACCGTGTGCCGCCAGAAGAGCGTCGCGGGAATCACGGCGATGAGGCACAGCAGCCACAGATACGGCGATGTCAGCGAGTTGCGCCGCGTCAGTTCATGCGCGTTCTTCACGCCCACGGCCCAGCGCATCAGACGCTTGTAGACGAGCATGTGCAGATGCACGCCGTCCGGAATGCCCGGCGACATGCCGCGAATGAACTTCTTGCGATAGATCGAGAAACACGTCTCGAAGATCGGGTACATGAAGAGCAAGACCGGATACCACGCGGAGACGTCGCGGTTGCGCATCACGAGCATGATCGAAAGTTCGCCCAGCATGAAGCCGACGAAGTACGCGCCGCCGTCGCCGAGAAAGATCAGCCCGGCGGGGAAATTCCAGATGAAGAAGCCCATCACCGCGCCCATCATGATGAGCGAGCCCGACAACACAATGGGATCGTGCACCTGGAACGCCACGTAGGCGAGCGAGGCGAACATCATGAAGCTGACCATCGACGCGAGGCCGTTGAAGCCGTCGATGATATTCACCGCGTTCGCGAGCGCCGCGACGGCGAGCACCGTGACGGCGCACGAAACGACCGCGTAGGACAGCAGGAAATCGAGCGGCGGCACGCTGATGCGCGTGACCGCGATATTCAGGAACGCGTAGGCGAGGCCCGCCGCGGCCATCGTGCAGACGAGGCGCGCGAGCGGCGAGACGCGCTTGGTCAGGTCTTCGATCAGCCCGGAGAGAAACGCCGGCAGGCCGCACGCGACGATGCCGAGAATCCCGCCCGACACGGCCGGATAGCCCCATCGCAACTGCACCGCCGATGCGGCGAGCCCGCAGAGGATGCCCACGCCGCCGATGCGCGGCACGGGCCGCGCATGAAACTTCTGCACGCCGGCGAGATCGGTGTCGCCGAGCACGCCTTCCTGCAGGTGTGCGAAGCGCACGATCAACAAGGTCACGAGCAGCGAGACCAGAAAAGCAAGCGCGAAACTAAGCATGAAATAGAACCGTTGGAAAAAATCGGCGCCGCGCCGTAGCGCAGGCGCCTTGACGCTTTTAAGCGAATCCTTGCGGATTCTGCGACTGCCAGCGCCAGTGATCCGCGCACATGCGTTCGATGCCGTGCTCCGCGCGCCAGCCGATGAGTTCCGCGGCGGCGGCCGGATCGGCGTAGCAGGCGGCGATATCGCCCGGGCGGCGCGGCACGAGCTCGTACGGCACGGGCTTGCCCGACGCCGCTTCGAACGCCTTCACGACGTCGAGCACGCTATAGCCTTGCCCCGTGCCGAGATTCACGACGAAGCTGCGGTCGAGCTTCGTCAGCGCGTCGATGGCCGCGATATGCCCGCGCGCCAGATCCACCACGTGAATGTAATCGCGCACGCCGGTGCCGTCATGGGTATCGTAATCGCTGCCGAACACGCGCAGGCGCTCCAGCTTGCCGACGGCCACCTGCGCGACGTACGGCATCAGATTGTTGGGAACGCCCGCCGGATCTTCGCCGATCATCCCGCTCTCATGCGCGCCGACCGGATTGAAATAGCGCAATGTCGCGATGCGCCACGACGGATCCGACACTTCGAGATCGCGCAGGATCTGCTCGGCGATGAGCTTCGACTGGCCGTAAGGGTTCGTCGCCGACAGCGGAAACGATTCGTCGATCGGCACGCTCTTCGGCACGCCGTAGACGGTCGCCGACGAACTGAACACGAAGTTGCGCACGTTGCGCTCGTTCATCACCTTCAGCACGGCGAGCAGGCTGCCGATGTTGTTGTTGTAGTACTCGACCGGCTTCGCGACCGATTCGCCCACGGCCTTCAGCGCCGCGAAGTGAATCGCGCCGGTGATGTCATGCGCGTCGAAGATGCGATTGAGCGCGGCTTCGTCGCGCGCGTCGGCGTCGTAGAAGGCGACGCGCTTGCCGGTGATGGCCTCGACCCGCTTGAGCGACTCGGACTTGCTGTTGACGAGATTGTCGATGACCGCGACACCGAAGCCCGCGTCGAGCAGTTCGACGCACGTGTGCGAGCCGATGAAACCCGCTCCGCCCGTCACGAGAATCGTGCCCTTCGTCGGCTGATTGCCATTCATCTTGTGCTCTCCCAATTGCGTGAAATCAAAGTGAAATGCCGGTGATGGCATGTATTGTGCCCTTGTAGCGTTCGACGACATTCTTTTCGTCGAATTCACTCGCCACCTTTTCGCGGCCGCGCAGCGCCATCGCTTCGCGCTCGTCGGCGGTGAGCGTCAGCATGCGCTCGAGCGCATCGGTCAGGCTGTCGGCGCTCTTCACCTCGCAGAGCAGACCGTTCACGCCGTCCTCGACCACTTCGCGGCAGCCGGGCACGTCGGTGGCGACGATCGGGCGGCCCATCGCCGAGGCTTCCATCAGCGTGCGCGGCACGCCTTCGCGATACGACGGCAGCACGACGCAGTCCGCCGCGGCGACGAGCGGCCGCACGTCGTTCGCCTCGCCGAGATATTCGACGATATTTTCCGCCTCCCACTTCTGCACATCCGTGCGGCTGATCGCGCTCGGATTGTCGACGCCGACCGGCCCGAGCAGTTGAAAGCGCGCGTGCGCAAACTTCGCGCGAATCCGCCGCGCGGCCTCGACATATTCCGCCACGCCCTTGTCCCACAAGAGCCGCCCGATCAGGATGAACACGAAATCCTCGCGCGCGGGCAGCGGGGCAAACGCGAATTCGTCGAGATCGACGCCTTCGCCGTGCAGCCGCCGCGCGCGCTCCGGATGCGCGAGCAGGTTCTCGTGCAGGAATGCTTCGTGATCGTCGCGATTCAGGAACCACACTTCGCGCGGGAAGCGGAACGCGAAACGGTACAGCCGCTTCGCGACCTGCGCCGTGCGGCTCTTCTGGATGAACACGTAGCCGAGACCCGTCGTCACCGCGATCGACGGCACGCGTGCGAGCATCGCGGCGAGCGAGCCGTAGATGTTCGGCTTGATCGTGTAGTGAAACACGATGTGCGGACGCGTCGTCCGATATTCGCGATACAGCGCGGCGAGCGTCTTCAGATCCTGGCGCGGGTCCGTTCCCTTCGATGCGACCGGCAACTCGACGCAGCGGCAGCCCATTTCCGTGAGCGGCTCGAAGGTGCGGTCGCGCGGCGCGATGATCGTCACCTGCGCGCCGCGCGACGTCAGCATGCGCAGCACGCCTTGCCGGTAGGTGTAGATCGCCCACGCCGTGTTGCAGACGAGGGCAATGCGAAGATTCGGCTTTTCTTTCGTCATCCGGAAGTCATGGTTCGACGGCATCGATCGCGCGACATGCTTCACGCGGATTCGCCGTGCGCTCAACGTAGCGCATAAATAAAGAAAAAATATCTACGCCGACGACGCGCGCTTCAGCAGCTTCGACTTGAGGCCGCGCAACGCGCGATACGGCAACACGAGATGCGCGATGCTTTTCGCGACGCCGGCCCAGTCGAGCGGATTCGTCGCGCGCAGGTGGCGCAGTTGCAGACGCAGCGTCGACATCACCTGCGCGCGCCGCTTCGTCGCGCTGATGCCGCTCTCGTTCAGCTCGTAGAAGAGGCCGAACTCGGGCAGGTTCGCGCCGTCGTGACGCTGCAGCAGCCGCAGAATCAGGTCGAGGTCCTCGGCGGCGCGATACCGCGCGCGATAGTTGCCGGCCTCGATCACCGCATCGACACGCAGCATCAGCGACGGATGCGTGAAGCACGTGCGCGCGAGCATCATGCGGCGGATCGCGGCGGGCTCGGTCGGCGGCGTGAGATCGAAGAGCGGCGCGCCTTCGGTCGATACGACATGCGTCCACATGCCGACGACCGCGACGCGCGGATGCGCCTCCATGTACGCGCGCTGCTTCGCGAGGCGGCCGGGCGTCGCGAGATCGCCTGCGTCGATGCGCGCCGCGTAACGGACGCCGCGCGCGGCGAGCGCCGCGATGCCCGCTTCGAGCGCGCGCTCGATGCCACCGTTACGCGGCATGCGCAGAATGTCGATTCGCATGCCGTCGATGACGGGCGCGACGATCGGCGGCGCGCTGCCATCGTCGACGATCAGCACGTTCACCGCCGACGTTTCCCGGAACGACGCGAGCGCGCGTTCGACATCGGCCTGGCCGTTGAACGCGGGCATCAGCACGGCGACATCGTGGAGTTCGTTCATGCGCGCAGCCGGAGACGGATGTAGTAGAAGTTCACCGACGCCGCCGCAACATAGCCCGCCGCGAGTCCGATCAGCGCGCCATGGCCTTCCATGTGCGGGATCGCGATGGTATTCACCGCGAACGCGACCGCGAGCGCGAACAGCCATTTCGCCAACAGCACGTACTTCGCCTGATATTTCAGCACGACGAGATTGCCGATCGCCTCGATGCCCGCCGGCACGGAGAGCCACACGGCCCAGCGGAAGATATCGGCGGCGCCCGCGTAGTTCGGCCCGAACACGTGCCCGATGATGAAGCCCGCGAGCGCATCGAGGACAGCGGCGCCCGCGATCATCAGCGCGGCGGTCATCGCGAAAAGGCGCGCGAGGTTGCGTTTGAGCCGCGCGGTTTCCTGCACGCGATAGACGAACGCCGGCGCGATGGTCTGCGAGAGCATCAGCGCGAGCGCGATCCAGTTCTCGTTCAACTGCTGCGCGGCCGAGTAAAGCCCGAGCTCCGCGAACGACACGCGATGCGCGAGCATCAGCCGGTCGAGCTTGAGGAACAGATACATGCAGATGAGCCCGAGCCAGAACACCGTGCCCGCGCTCGCGAAATGTCTGAACAGTGCGCGATCGAAGCGCCAGCCGAGCGTGCCGCCGTGACGTCGCATGTAATACACGACGAGCGCGGCGCTGATGCCCGCGGCTTCGAGCGCCCAGAGCCAGCCGAAAGCGGGCGGCGCGGCCATCGCGCGCACGAGCGCGAAGACGAGCGCCGCCTTGACGATGGCCGCCGCCATGCTCGCGATGAGCTGCGGCTTGCTGTACGTGAGGCTTTGCAGCCACGAATTGACGACGCCGATGAACGGCTCGCGAAAGAGCATCGTGACGGCGAGGCCGGCGAGCATCAGCCCGACCATCGGGTCGGTGCCGCCCGCCGCGATCCAGGTCCAGGTCGCGAGGAGCGCGATGACCGAGACGCCCATGCGCAGCACGAACGCGCTGCCGAGCACCGCGCCGGTGTCGGCGGGGCTGCGGTTGACGATCGTCGGCACGAGAATCTCCGCGCCGCAGACCCAGGTGATCGGCGCGATCACGAGCAGCAGCGTGTTCGCGTATTGCCATTTGCCGAAATCGTCCGGGCCGAGATAGCGCGCGAGCAAACCCGAAATGGCGATGGCGACCGCGATCTGCGTGAGCCGCTCGAGCCCGAGCCAGACGATGTTGGCGAGCGCGCGAGCGACGTCCGGATTGCCGGAGCGCGTCAACGCCTTCATGCGGCGCGCCCCGCCGCGCAGGCGGGCACGCCGCGTGCTATCCGAGCCTGACCGCCCCGCGCATGCGGGCGATCGGTCAAGTTTTGTGTGTTTGCACGCAGACGCGCCTCATTCGAAGGCATCGAGGCGAAAGAGCGTTTGAGCATTGGATTAGAATGAACGCGCAGGCTTGAACCGGGTTTGTGCCAGCGCGCGCAACCACGAGAGCGCCGAAAGACAGCGATTATAAAGTGCGATCCGCGGCGCGCCCCGCTGCTCCGATTTTTATCCATTTGCTTCGAATTGTTTCTTTCGTATTGATTTAACAGACGCATAGGCAGAATTCGATACGTCATCTGGCAGTCGTTCGCGCGCTCTGCACGCTGCACCGGCGCGCCAACCGTCACGACCTGCATGCCCTCATGGCTGCATCGCCGAGAAACCATCAATTAATAGAGAAGAGGTAGCCATCTCATGAGCCAAGTATCCCAATCCATCTTCAAGGCCTACGACATTCGCGGGATCGTCGGCAAGACGGTCGACAAGGATGTCGCGAAGAGCATCGGCCAGGCATTCGGCAGCGAGATCAGAAAGCAGGGCGGCGATTCGGTCGTGGTCGCGCGCGACGGCCGTCTCTCCGGTCCCGAACTCGTCGGCGCGCTCGCGGACGGCCTGCGCGCCGCCGGCGTCGATGTCGTCGATATCGGCATGGTGCCGACGCCCGTCGGCTACTTCGCGGCGAGCGTGCCGCTGCCCTTGCCGTCGGGCGAGCGGCGCGTGGATTCGTGCATCGTCGTGACGGGCAGCCACAATCCGCCCGACTACAACGGCTTCAAGATGGTGCTGCGCGGCGCGGCGATCTACGGCGACCAGATTCAGGGCTTGTACAAGCGCATCGCCGACAGCGACTTCACGACGGGCGAAGGCACGTACACCGAGTTCGACGTGTCGCAGATGTATCTCGATCGCATCGTGTCCGACGTGAAGCCGGTGCGCGCGATGAAGATCGTCGTCGATACGGGCAACGGCGTCGCGGGCGGTCTCGCGCCGCGTCTGTTCAAGGCGCTCGGCTGCGAGCTGGTCGAGCTCTTCACGGAGATCGACGGCAACTTCCCGAACCATCACCCGGACCCGGCGCATCCGGAAAACCTGCAGGACGTGATCAAGGCGCTCAAGGAAACCGACGCCGAAGTCGGCTTCGCGTTCGATGGCGACGGCGACCGTCTCGGCGTCGTCACGAAAGACGGGCAGGTCATCTATCCGGATCGCCAGTTGATGCTGTTCGCGCAGGAAGTGCTGTCGCGCAACAAGGGCGGCCAGATCATCTACGACGTGAAGTGCACGCGCAATCTCGCGAAGTGGGTGCGCGAGCAGGGCGGCGAGCCGGTCATGTGGAAGACGGGCCACTCGCTCGTGAAGGCGAAGCTGCGCGAAACCGGCGCGCCGCTCGCGGGCGAAATGAGCGGTCACGTATTCTTCAAGGATCGCTGGTACGGTTTCGACGACGGCCTGTACACCGGCGCGCGGATGCTCGAAATCCTCTCGCGCGTGGCAGACCCGAGCAAGCTGCTCAACGATCTGCCGAATTCGCTGTCGACGCCGGAACTGCAACTGAAGCTGGAAGAGGGCGAGAACTTCGAGCTGATCGCGCGTCTGCAGAAATCGGCGAAGTTCACCGGCGCGGACGACGTGCTGACGATCGACGGTCTGCGCGTCGAATATCCGGACGGCTTCGGCCTCGCGCGCTCGTCGAACACGACGCCGGTCGTCGTGATGCGCTTCGAAGCGGACAGCGACGCGGCGCTGAAGCGTATTCAGGAAGATTTTCGCCGGGTGATTCTGGCGGAGAAGCCGGACGCGAAGTTGCCGTTCTGAGTTTCGCGGGCATCACCCGATACCCGATGAAAAGCGGCGCGATCGATGAGATCGCGCCGCTTTTTTTGCCTATCCGATGCACGCGCCGCGCTAAAATCCCCGTTTTCCTGCTCACTGCGCCGCGCCGTCCGCGCCTTCTCCTCACAGCGTGCAAAAGATCCTGATCGTCCGCGTGTCGTCGCTCGGCGACGTCGTTCACAACATGCCGGCCATCGCCGACATCCGCCGCCGCTATCCCGATGCGCAGATCGACTGGCTCGTCGAGGAAAGCTTCGCGAGTCTCGTCGAACTGGTTCACGGCGTGCACCGCGCGATTCCGTTCTCGCTCAGGCGCTGGCGCCGGGCGTTCGCGTCACCCGCGAACTGGCGCGAGATCGGCACCTTCAAGCGCGAGCTCGCCGCCGAAAAATACGATCTCGTGATCGATTGCCAGGGGCTCATCAAGACCGCGTGGGTCGCGAGCTGGGCGCGCGGGCCGCTCGTCGGGCTCGGCAACCGCACCGACGGCGCCGGCTACGAATGGCCGGTGCGCTTCTTCTACGACCGGCGCGTGCCGATCGAGCCGCGCACGCACGTCGTCGAGCGCACGCGGCAACTCGTGGCGGCGGCGCTCGATCTGCCGAAACCGCAGATGAGCGACGACATCGACTTCGGCCTCGACACGCGCCGCGCGACGCTCGCCGTCTCCGCGCTCGGGCTGAACCTGCCGGTGCCGTACGTCGTGTTCGTGCACGCCACCTCGCGCGCCGACAAGCAATGGCCCGAAGCCGCGTGGATCGAGCTCGGACAGGCGCTCGTCACGCGCGGCGCGTCGATCGTCCTGCCGTGGGGCAGCGAGGCCGAACGCGCGACGAGCGAAAAGCTCGCGAAGGAATTCGGCGCGGCCGCAATCGTGCCGCCGAAGATGTCGCTGCCCGCGGTGGTCGGACTGATCGACGGGGCCGCGGCGACCGTCGGCGTCGATACCGGTCTGGTGCATATCGCCGCGGCGCTGAAGCGCCCGACCGTCGAGTTGTACAATTTCTCGACCGCATGGCGCACCGGCGGCTACTGGTCGCCGCAGGTCGTCAATCTCGGCGACGCGAGCCGGCATCCGACGCTTTCCGAAGTCAAGACCGCGCTCGCGGGCTTCGGCCTGCTGTAGCCTGCCGTAGCGTTTTCATCGTGCGCTCTCGACGCGCGCGGGCAACTCAAGGTCGTAGACACATGACGGAATCTCAAATCATCGAAGTCGCCTCGGGCGATTGGCAAGGCAGGAATTTGTCCGTGCCGCGCGAAACGCTGCTCGCCGGCGTTGAAAACGGCAAGGTGCTGTATTTTCCCAATCTGCGTTTTCCGGTCGAAGGCGGCGAACTCGCGCTGCTCGATCCGAAGATCGCCGACCCGAAGCGCAAGAACATCAGTCTCGCGCCCAACGGCGGCGCGCTCGCCGGCGTGCTCGGCGACAACGTGATGCAATCGGCGGTGCGCTCGCTCATCAAGCGTTATCAGGATCATGCGCGCTCGCTCGTCGACGGGCTCTTTCCCGAATACGACGGCAAGCTGCGCGTCGCGCCGACGAGCCTCAGGCTGCATCAGGTCGAAACGCGCGAGACCTCGTGGCGCAAGGACGACAGCCGCCTGCACGTCGACGCTTTCCCGTCGCGCCCGAATTACGGCGAGCGCATCCTGCGCGTGTTCACCAATATCAATCCGAAAGGCGCGCCGCGCGTGTGGCGTGTCGGCGAACCGTTCGAGGACATGGCCAGGCGCTTTCTGCCCGGCATCAAGGCGCAGGCGCCCGGATCGGCGTGGCTCATGAATCTGCTGCACATCACGAAGTCGCCGCGCAGCGAGTACGACCATCTGATGCTGAATCTGCATGACGCGATGAAGGCCGACCTTGATTACCAGAAGACCTCGCCGCAAGAGACGATGCCGTTTCCGCCCGGCTCGGTGTGGGTCTGCTTCTCCGATCACACCTCGCACGCGGTGATGTCCGGCCAGTTCATGATGGAGCAGACCTTCTTTTTGCCCGTCAAGGCGATGGCGCGTCCGGATTGCGCGCCGCTCGGCATTCTCGAGCGCCTGAAGGGCCGGGCGCTCGTTTGAGCGGCGCCGCCTCTCCGGCCGCTTCGGCTTCCGTGCTGAGGCTCGTCTATCGCGCGCTCTGGTGGATCGTCGCGCCGCTCGCGGTGCTGCGGCTCTATATCCGCTCGCGCCGGGAGCGCGGTTACCGCGAGCATATCGGCGAGCGTTTCGGGCGCATTCCCGCGCGCCGCGCCGACGATCTCGCGCCGCTCATCTGGGTGCACGCGGTATCGGTCGGCGAAACGCGCGCGGCGCAACCGCTCATCGACGCGCTGATGAAGGCGCATCCCGAAGCGCGCGTGCTGCTCACGCACATGACGCCGAGCGGACGCGCGACCGGCGTCGAGCTGTTCGGCGATCGCGTGCTGCGCGGCTATCTTCCCTACGATCTGCCCGTCCTCGTGCGGCGCTTCCTGCGCGCGTGGCGGCCGTCGCTCGGCATCGTGATGGAGACGGAAGTCTGGCCGACGCTCATCGACGAATGCAAGCGCGCCGACATGCCGCTCGTGCTGACGAACGCGCGCATGTCGGAGCGGTCGTACCGGCGCGCGGCGAAATTCGGGCGCGCGGTGCGCGAAGTGTTCGGCGGCTTTTCGCGCGTGCTCGCGCAGACGCCTTCCGACGCCGAGCGGCTCACGGCGCTCGGCGCGCGCAATGTCGCGGTGCTCGGCAACCTGAAGTTCGACATGACCGCGCCGCCCGAACTGGTCGCGCGCGGCCAGGCGTGGCGCGCGGCGATCGGCGACCGGCCCGTGTGGGTCGCGGCGAGCACGCGCGAGGGCGAGGAAACGCTGGTGCTGCGCGCGTTCGCGGCGCTCAATGTGCCCGATGCGCTGCTGATTCTGGTGCCGCGTCATCCGCAGCGTTTCGATGAAGTGTCGGCGCTGATCGCGAGCCTCGGGCTCACGAGCGCGCGCCGTTCGGTGTGGGCGCCGAAGCCGGCCGCGGCGGGATCGGGCGCGGACGTGCCGGAGCCGTTGCCGGCGAGCGTGCAGGTTCTGCTCGGCGATTCGATGGGCGAGCTCGGCGCGTACTATGCCGCGGCGGATCTGGCGTTCATCGGTGGAAGCCTGTTGCCGCTCGGCGGCCAGAATCTGATCGAAGCCTGCGCGGCGGGCGTGCCGGTGCTGATCGGCCCGCATACCTTCAATTTCACGCAGGCGACCAACGACGCCATCGCGGCCGGCGCCGCGTTGCGCGTGCAAGACCCGCAGGAGCTGGCGCGCGGGCTGCGCGAAATCTTCGGCGACCGTGCGCGGCGTCTCGCGATGAGCGCGGCGGCTTCGGCTTTCGCGGCGCGGCATCGCGGCGCGACGGAGCGCACGGTGAGCGTGCTGAGCGCGTTGCTCGACGAGGAAAACGACTCGGCGAAGTGAGCGTCGTCGAGTTCGCGAAGATCCGTCGATCGTCTGTTTCCGCATCGGACAAGCCGCGCGTCATGTCCGGCTTTCTTCCGCAAATCATCTGACAAAACCCCTCATTCTGCTGATAAAACGAGGGTTGAACGTCAAAAAACTTAGAGGGATACTGATTTCCCGAGCCGGCCCGCTCGAACGGACAGAAGGTGGCCGGATGCCTGCGAACGTGCTTCCCATTCTCTTGCGAGGACGCGCATGCAAGATCTGATCAAGTCCGTCGTCAAAGACATGATGCCGCCGGGACTTCTGCGCCTGCTGCGGCCATCTCCGGGACCGGCCGACGCGTGGGGCACCGTCCGCTACGGCGCGCATGGTCTCGTCCTTCCGGGCAACAGGCGCTTCGAGTATCGGCCGTGCCCGGCGGATCGCTCGGTCTGCAGACAGATTTTCTTTCTGCGCGAATACGCGATGGATCATCTCGTTCGCGCGAAGGAAATCACCGCGTACTACGAGGCTTGCGAGAATCCGCTGATCGTCGATGCCGGCGCGAATATCGGCGCTGCCGCGGTGTGGTACGCGCTCACGTATCCGAAGGCGAAGATCGTCGCCATCGAGCCGGACGTATCGAATTTCGCGCTGCTGGAAAAGAACGCGCAGGCCTTTTCGTCGATCACGCCAGTGAACGCCGCGATCGCGGCGAAGCGCGGCACGCTCTATCTCAACGATCCGGGCGGCGGCGAATGGGCTTTTCGCACGGCCGAGCAGCCTGTCGAGAAGGGTTATGCCGTCGACGCGCTGACGCTCGAAGACGTGATGCCGGCGTCCGGCGTGACGCCGTTCATTCTGAAAATCGATATCGAAGGGGCGGAGTCGGACTTGTTCTCGCGGCATTGCGATGCGTTGAACATGTTCCCGGTCATCATGATCGAGTTGCACGACTGGATGCTTCCGGGCGAATCCAACAGCCGCAACTTCCTGCAATGGCACGTCGAGATGAAGCGCGACTTCGTTCAGGTGGGCGAGAACGCGGTCTCGATTTCGAACTCGATCGCGCTCGCGTAGCGCTTTTTTTT